>NC_003106.2:300000-600000 GCF_000011205.1 Sulfurisphaera tokodaii str. 7 | reverse complement strand
ACAACAGTACCTCCTTGGAATTTTTCTAATGCTTCTCTCATCTTTAATGCTCCGTCAAACTCATATGGAGATAATGCTGCAGATCTATAACCAGGGACCTCATCCCAAGTGTATTCGACACCAGTAGTTATAACTAAATAATCATACGAATGAGACAAACCGTCAGCTGTTATAACTGAGTGATTTGCAACATCTATTTTTGTTATAGTACCCTTCTGTCCATGAAGGAATTTAATCCTAGGATCTAACAATTCGCTTTCTTTTCTTTTCAGTTCTATTGGGTTCTCTAAACCATAAGCAACTAACAACTGACCGGGTAAGTAAACATGTTCATCGGTGTTATTGAGAACTACTATTTCTACTTCGCCTTTATCTAACTCTTCATCTAGCTTTTTAGCTAATCTATTTGCAACAATTGTACCAGCTATATTTCCTCCAGCAATTATAACTCTCTTCATTTCCTCTCACCTAGTAATTAGGAGTACAAAATTCTTTCCATCTTGCGTGGATTGGACTATCTTATATCCCTTCTTCTTTACAAAAGCTTCTATGTCTTTTTTAGTGGCTTCATCTCCTAAAATTACTTTAACAGCCTCTCCTTCTTTAATTTCTTCTAGTACACCAGAAAGTTCTCCTATAGGACCAGCACATGAAGAGCTTGTTAGATCAAGTTCTTTATATATTTTGAGTTGACTCATATAATACACCCCTTATTATATTCATATCTTATACAATATTTAAATATTTCGCTAAATGCATTTTCATAAAATTTTATTTTATATGTACAATTTTTACTAAATATAGTTTTTACAAAGTCAATAATAGTTTTGGAAATACCAAAATGAGATATAGATTGTTTCTTTTATTGAAAACAAACTAATTGAGTTAAATTCTTTTAAAAGAAAAAAATTTAAGCTCCTTTAACAATGTTAAAGATAGATTAGAAATGGAAGTAAACGAACAGTATGTATCACCATTTTATCCTCATATAATAGATGCGTTTCCTTCAATTGTAAGAAAACTATGGAAGAAAAACCAAGTTTTATTACTAGATATAAGAACACCAATGGAATACGAGGATCACCACATACCAGGAGCCCTTTTAGTACCATTAGACTATTTAGATGTTCTTCTTCATAAGATACAACATAAAGAAGTTGCAGTAATTTGTGAACATGGAAATAGAGCTAGATATGCAACATATGGTATGCCAGAGTTATGGAAAGGTAAAAAAGTTTATTACATGATTGGCGGAATGGCAGGATGGATGCAAATGGGTTATGAAGTTACATCTGGCATGGACGAAAACGGTAAATTATGGGAAAAGTGGATAGAAGAGCTTCAGTAAAAGCGATGATGCATATGTTCTTCAGCATACATGTCTTCTTCTAATTCTTCTTTCATATTCTTTTTTAATTCTTCTAGGTGATTCAACACATCATTTAATGTCTTAAATTCTGTTGGTATATATTTTATTCTTCCATAAGACATCATATAAGAACCGGGGCATAAGAAACCTTTGCTAACTACTATAGCGTCTGGATTAAGACTTAAGATTGCATCCATGGTCATTTCTTTACTCCCAATACCAGGGTTCTCGTATTGCTCCACTTCTTTCTTTTCTTCATCAATTAGCCCAATTATTTCTGCCTCATCGAGAGGTTTTAGATTAAATTCCTTGTCATATGTTACAACTATTCTCATTTTAGTTCACATACTTAACAAATTATAGCCTTATATCATGATTTTATAAAAAGTCAAGTAAAACAATTTTATAAAGCCTTTATTTCACAACCTTTAAAACATTATAAAGAAAGACATATTAAGAAAGAAAAAGAAAAATTATTATGCACTCCGTAAAGATAGTTTACTGTAGACCTTGCGGATATTTAGATAGAGCTATAAATTTAGCTAGAGATATACTCGCTTATTTTGAGAACGTAGAAGTCACTTTGGAACAGGGTAAAAATGGAATATTTGATGTATATTTAAATGGGGAACTAATTTTTTCAAGATATCAAGAGAAAAGATTCCCAGAACATGAAGAAATATTAAAACAAATAGGAAAAAAAGTTATTATTTCATAAGTCTTTTTTCTATTAAATTATGAATTTCGCTTCTAACTAATCCAATACCTTTTGTTATCCCATTAATGACTATGTCGTTATTTCCGTTCAGAGCCATAGCAATACTTGTTGTAAGCTCTCCTAAGTTTAAGCCTTCCCTCTCAACTACTCTTCCCTTAACTATTGTTAGAACTAAATTAATTAACCAACCAACAGTAGCAAGATCAGCAATAATTGCCCCAACAGTTGTAATTAATTGCCCAGTAACAAATGTTGATGAAATAGGATAAATCATTTCTTTTCTTATTAAACCGGTAATTCCTAGATAGGAAAAGCCTAGAACAACCATAATAACACCGACCGTATATCCCCAGAAGTGAATCCATGCTAATTTTGCAGAGTACCACATTCTTTTTGTCATCATTGGTATCATTAAGTATAATGCAGCAAATCCAGCTGGAACAATTGAGAATAATATGAATGCATGGAAGTGTGCTACAACATACATTCCTTCATGAACTATAGCATCATAAGCTATTACTGAGTTAGAAATACCCATAACTCCTCCATATATAGAACCAGCAAAAGACATAGTAGTTAGAGCAGCAAGTATATTCCATTGTATGTTTGCACCTTTTACTGTGGCCCATAAGTTAAAGAATGTCATCATGGATGGAACAATAATACCATCTGTTAATACTTCAGTCACTATCTTTACTGGAACTGGTAAATCAACCATATATAAGTGATGAATTCCTAGGGGACCTGTTGCAAATATTAAATATAAAAGTGCTGAAACTCTAGCTAATTTGTCGCTATAAAGGGGTCTATTTGAAAGCATTGGTATTAGCAAGTATAGTGCGGCTACAGCTGGGAACCAAACAATATAAACAATCCCATGCCATAAAGTCACGAAGGATATTTGATCAGCAATAATATTATATCCTACTATATGGTAGAAAGCCAATAAATCCCATAAAGCAGTTATAAATGAGCCAGAATAACTTTCTAATATAAGTATACCTACTACAAGACCAAAAACTAAGAAGATTGGTAATTTCTCTTTCAAATTCCTTGAAGCTAGATAGAAATGGTAAACATACCAACCAGTCATTAAATATATTCCAACTTCTAATAATATCCAGCCAATATACCATAATGGAGAAACTACGTATAATGAATAACCGTTAACACCTATTGGCGCTAAATAATACCAACCAGTTGCAGAGAAATAATTGTCAAAACCAGTTTGCGTAGTTATAACTATTGGTCCTTCAAAAAGCATGAAAGAAATGTTAAATAGTACAAAGCCCAAATTAAACATCCATTTTAATCTAGGTTGAATATTAAGCATCTTGAATGTAAAGTAAATAAATACAGCAAGTATGAGCTGTTGTGCAAATCCAAACAGATCTCTCATGCCGTGAAGCGTTATTGAGGCTTCATATTCTTGAACTGTTAAAGGTAATGTTTGGGCTAATCCCCATGACGCTTCCTGAACCCTTACCATTAAAGCGTCAACAATTCCTAAAATCCCCCATATAAGGCTTAAAACTATCATACCCATAGTAATTCTCGTAACCCAGTCCTTATCAAGCTGGAAAATATCCTTAACAAAATTGGATACTTTAGCTAATGCGAAATTTGTTCCAAAATATAATCCAAGAACTATCGCTCTTCCTAAACCTCTAATAAAATCAGAGGCACTCATGACTTTCACCTAATCAGATACCACTTTTTACTTTTTCTGACTTAAATGTATTTTTATAAAGTTAATAAAGATGTATAAAAGCATTTAAACGAAATATTTAATTTTGTTTATTTTTTAGTTCCTTATTTTCCAATAAAAAGCAAGAAAAGATTATAAGAGACCTTTGCAATCAACTAATAAATGACTAAAGTAATTGTTCAAAAAGAGTCGGATATAGGTAAAATACTAATAAGTAATGAAGAAGGAAAATACAATCTAGTGGATATAAAGTTTATGCATAATCTTATAGATTCCTTAAGAATGTTAGATTCAAATAAAGAAGTTAGATTTGTGATTATAAGGGGAATAAATAATTTTGGTGCAGGAGCAGACATAGGCGAACTAAGAAGAGCTTCAGAAAATAGAGAATATGCCACAAATTTCTTTTCAACAATGTTCGAAATGTTTCGAACTTTGCTTAATTTATCCAAAATTACAATAGCAAATGTCGAAGGTATAGCTTATGGTGCGTCAATGGAAATCCTATTGGCAACTGATTTTGTTGTTGCATCAAAAAATTCAAAATTCGCAGTTCCTGGTGGAAAAATAGGAGTATTCCCTCCAGTAATGCTTACACTAGGAAAATATAGACTTGGATGGAACAATGTGTTAAAAATGGCATTTTTAGGGAGAGAATTAAATGCTGAAGAAGCCAAACAAATAGGCTTAGTTTATGAAATAACTGATAATTTTGAAGAGACAAATACTAACTTAATTAGAGAGCTTAAGCAAATAGCACCTTCGTCTTTATCCATGATGAGGAAAATTTTATTCACAGAACATGAAAAAGAGTTAGAAAAAGCTTTCCAAGAACTAATTGACCAAGTATTAACAGAAGACGCTAGGACAGGAGTAATATCGTTTCTAACTAAAACTAAGCCTAAATGGGCTATTCTCTAAGTTTTAACAGCCTACTCCCTATTCCTATAAATACTGCGGTTAAAAGGATAATAATAAAGAAGATTGTGGGACTTGGCAATTTATCATAAATAAGAATATCCCTAACCATATCATTAACTAAAGATACAGGCTGATAACTAACAAAGGCTCTGAAAAACTGTGGAAATTCATCAACATAAAAGAACGCATTACTAATAAACATCAATGGAAAAACTATAACTGTAGCTACCGTATTAGAGATAGCTATCTTGTCCTTTGGTGATAGACCGAAAATTATTGCACCAAGACCAGAGAACATTAATGTTGATAGAGCAAGAATGCCAATAAATGACAAGCTAATAATTGGCAGGAAACCGATAATTATACCGAATATAAGAACCACTATAGTAGACATTATTGTAATTAGAACTTCATATAGCATTAAGGAAATTACCCATTCATAATCTTTAAGTGGTGAAGAAGCTAATCTTTCAATAAGTTTATCCCTATAATAGCCACTTCCTACTCCTGTAATACCTAAAATACCATTAGACAGAGATATAACACCAATAACTCCAGAAATTTCATAAGCCTCTGGAGTGTTTCTTGTTATTAGCTCATATGAGGAAAGAAGATCTTTTTGATGAATCGATAATAGATACGTCTCAAGGACAGGAACATAATTAGCTTCAAGTTGATTGTAATAGACCTTTTTACTTGTCGAATTATAAAACATAACTTGTTGATTAAGCTTTACTAGCTGAGGATTACCACCCACAATACCTATGAATAATTTACTTTGATTTAAATATGAAGCAATCTCACTATCATTTTTACCATTAACATAAACTACTATATGTTGTTGAGGAACTATTGATATTAAAGAGAATATTATTGCCAACACTAGAGGGAAAAATAGAATAAAGAAAATAGTGATAGGACTTCTTAAATTATCTTTTATTATTGCTATCGTTGTTGGTATAATTTTTTTCATTCTTCCTCACTTTTCATTTCTTCCATTAATGCCAAATAGGCCTCTTCTAAATTCTCTTTCTTGAACTCATTCATTAACTCTGATGGTGTTGAAATTCTGACTATCCTACCCTTATATAGTACACCAACTCTATCTGCTAATCGTTCTGCCTCTTCTAGGTAATGAGTTGCTAAAAAAATAGTTATTTTCATATCTTTTAATGATTTAATTAATTCCCATAAATTTCTTCTAGATTTGGGATCCAATCCTACTGTAGGCTCATCAAGAAATATTACTTTTGGATTACCAACAAGACCGCACGCTATGGCAACTTTTCTTTTCAAACCACCAGATAATTCCTTAAATCTCTTCCTTTCATGTTCTTTCAAATTTAATTTCTGTATAATTTCATCCACTTTATCTGTTGTATCATAAAGCTTTGCAAAATATTCAATGTTTTCTCTAACAGTGAGATCAGAAAAACCTTGAAATTCTTGAGGAACAGTAGTTACAATTTTCCTAATTTTTTCGCATTCTTTAGGTGAAGAAAAACCATTGACTACTACTTTACCTTTAGAAGGTTTTAATACACAAGAAAGGATTTTTATCGTTGTAGTTTTCCCAGCTCCGTTAGGACCTAGAAATGAGAAAATTTCTCCCTCATCTACGGTGAAGGAAATACCGCGTAAAGCTTCAATGCCATTCTTATAAATCTTCCAAAGATCTTCAACTTCAATAATATGCATATTTACCCACTTCACCGTATAAAATTTATGTTTTTTGGAAAAATTCCAGTAAGAGACTTTTTGAATAAAATAAAGATCGGAAATTGTGAGATTTGCCCAGAAATAGGAGAAGATGATGCAATCATAAGGAGTGAAGGAAATTATTTGGTTATCCATTCAGACCCAATTACGGAATCAGGAAAAGATGCTGGGTTTCTATCAGTAGCAGTTGCATGCAATGATGTTAACATGAAAGGCGTTCCATGTAAATGGGTTTTAACTACTGTTCTTCTTACAAAAAAGGAAAATCTGGATGTAATAATTGATGGAATTAATGAGGCATGTAATTTTATTGGATGTTCAGTAGTAGGTGGACATACAGAAGTTACAAGAGGTTTACAACAAGATATTGTAGTTACAACTGCATTTTCGTTTAGTGATAAAATAATGAAACTCTCTGATGGTAAAGTTGGTGATTATATAGGAGTTTTTGGCTTTGCTGGTACTGAAGGGACGTGGATATTGGCTAATGAATTTGAAAATGAATTAGCTAAAAAGGGGGTTAAACATGAGACATTAGAGAAGGCCAAAAAACTAAAATATTTCATTCCAGTTCAAGAAAAAGCACTGAAAGTTAAGGATGATGTAATAGCTATGCATGATGCTACTGAAGGAGGAATATATCAAGCATTATTAGAGGTTGCAAAGGCTACTAGGAAAAAAGTGTTTATCTTTAGAGATCCTCCAATTTTACAAGAAACTTTAGAGATTACTAAAGCTTTGAATATTAACCCTTACACGCTAATTTCATCTGGAGCTTTTATTGTAGTAACAAGAAATCCACAAAAAATTGAAGAGTTTGGAGGAGTAATCATAGGTAAGATAGTAGAAGGGGAAGATGTCTTAGAAGTAAAAGGAGATAAAGTATATAAGGAAGATTTTGAGGAAGAGTTGGTTAAGTTTGAAAGCAATTATTATGGCTGGAGGAAAAGGGACTAGACTATCACCATTAAAACCATTGATTGACTTGTGCGGTTATCCAATGTTCTATTGGGTTTATAGATCCTTACTTAACTTTACAGATGAGATTTATTTAGCCATAACAAGATATAATCCTCTTATATTTTCCTCTTTTAAGAAAGTTATTACAGACGGTAAAGGTTATGAAAATGACGTTATTCAAGCTATAGGCAAAGTTGGTCTGCCAGTAATTGTAGTCCCTGCAGATACTCCATTTATTCCAGAAGAAGCAATATATAAGCTCTATTCATGTAAGAAATCTATATGCACTCTTGTAACTAAATCTGGTTTTGTAGGAATTAGCTTATGGAACGAAATGAAACTTAATGATTATGAGAATATTTATTATGAAGGAGAAATAATTAATGTGAACACTTTATCAGACTACATTACTGTTAAAAATTTATGCAAGACAATAGAATATAGCTAGTGGCTAAAAGAGTTCTAATACTAACTCCTTTTAGGGGAATTTATGCTATAGGTTATGCATTTTTAGGCCTAATAATATTCATTATCTCTATAGGATATTTTTCAAGTTTACTTAAGATAGTTGGAGTTAATGAAGCAATAAGTTATTTTTTAGCAGTAGAACTAGCTTTGTTAAGTTTAATCCTTAGTCCAGTGAATATTGTTGTGAAAGAAATAAATAGACCTGCACTAGCTCCAGAGGTTGATGTCGTATACGTTTTTGGTATTCCTATTTACGTGCCTAGACTCTCTTATCAGTTAAGAAAGACATTAGTTGCTGTTAATGTTGGAGGAGCTATTATTCCTTCGTTATTATCGATAACACTAATATTTTTAGCCTTTCATGGTTTTTCTATAATTTTACTTATTGTAGATATAATTTTATTGAGCATTATATGCAACGTATTCTCAAAAGTGATTACTGGAGTAGGGGTCGTGATGAATCCTTTAATAGCACCTTTATTCTCAGCATTAATAAGCTATGCGTTTTTCTTTAAAATGAGTTATCTGGTTCCAGTATCAGCTTATGTAAGTAGTGTTTTAGGTTCACTTATTGGTGCAGACTTATTTAATCTAAAGAGAATAATTGAGTCAAGTCCACAAATAGTTAGTATAGGAGGAATGGGAACATTTGATGGGATATTTATGTCCGGCTTATTTGCCGTTATGTTAGCTGAAATCCTTATTCTTGTTTAGATACCTCTTTTTAACCCTAATAAGAGCAATACCTTCTTTACCCTCAATATATTTTAGCTTAACAGAACCACCCTTAAATCTGGCATAAATAAAATTAATATTCCCCTCTGTCCATCTACTATATTCAAGTAAATCACCTAGTGAAAATTTATCAGAAATTTTATATAATATATCAAGTTCATAATCTTCTATTGATGAGGTTCTTTTAGGGGTAGTAAATAGAAATAGTTTTTTCACGTTATTTAACTATTACAGATAACTAATAAAGTTTCCTAAAAATACAACTCCCACAATTTCACCTCTTGTTTTCAAACGGTAGTATTACAGTACTTTTATATAGCCTAACTGAGAGTTAAAAATTGATGTATTGGCTAATTCCAGTGCAAGAAGATTTTTGGGAGACGGTAGTAAAAACAAACCTCTTTGGTTTTCATAAAGAATCTGTTGAGAAATACATCAAACCAGGTGATTTTATAATATTTTATGTGGGTAAATACTATGCTAAAAAATACGGAGGTAAATTCGTAGGAATATTTAAAGTAATTTCTGATTGGTTTTATGATGAAACAGTAGTCTTTCCCAATGAAAAGCTCGTAGGTAAAGCTATTGAAGTTTATAGAATAAAGCTAGAACCAATAATCATAGGCGAATGTCCTTCTAAAGATATTATCTGGAATCTTTCATTCATAGAAGATAAATTTCAATTTTCTAAGTATCTAAGGAATGTTCCAGCAAATTTGAAAAGACCTATCCCAGAAGAGGATGCTAAAAAAATTGAGGAATGCTTAAAAGCCTCTATAATTTAACTCTCTTAACACCACATTTATTAGGTTTATTAATTCTGACAGAAGTTTATTAACTATATATTTGTATATAAAGATAATCACATATCTTATATTGATGATCAGAAGTAATTTTTTAGCTATTTCCTTCTGTTTACTGACAAATTCTTTTAATTTAGTTTCTATTTCAAAATCAAATGAAGAAAGGAAAGATAAGAATTTCTGTATCTTCAGTTTTAGTTCCTTAACATTACTACACATAGATAGTTCACTTTTAAAATTCTCATAAGTTCTTCGTATAACAATATAACTAGCTAAATCAGTCATAATTAATATATTGTTCAGTATTATTAAATAAGTAAATAATGGTATTTCTATGTTAAATTCTAGAATATCGAAAAATTTTGCTAAACTTATGAATAGAAAGAATAAATAATTATATTTCACCTTAATATCTCATGATTCAAAAAGAAAAAAAGCTCTTAATGCATGTAGGCCCAGTAAATATTTTAGACAGAGTACTATATGCAGGTTTAAAAAATAATGTGGGGTTTACGTCTCAAGAATTTGTGGAAGCTTTCCAATTCTCGTTAAAGAAAACAAGAGAATTGTTCCAGGCTGACAATACATACCAACCATTTTTAATACCAGGTGGCGGGACATCAGCAATGGAAAGTGTAACATCATTACTTAAAGAAGGTGAAAAAGTATTAGTAGTTACTAACGGAGTCTTTGGAGATAGATGGATAAATATATTCAGAAAATATCCAGTGAAAGTTAATGTATTAAGCGCAGAACCAGGTTATTATGTTGAACCAGAGACAGTTGAAAAAGAAGTAAAAAAGGACAAATATACATTAGTTACTTTTACACATGTGGAGACAAGTACCGGAGTAAGGCAACCAATCAAGGATAGTGTGAAAGCCGTAAGGGATTATGTTGATTTGGTAGTTGTTGATGGAGTTTCAAGTGTTGGTGCAGAAGAAGTAAAGGCAAAGGATTGGAGAGTTGATGTTTATTTAACAGCTAGTCAAAAAGCCCTAGGTGTTCCTCCAGGGTTAGGAATTTTAGTACTTTCCGAAAGGGCTATGGAAAGGTTAAAAGATGAAAAAAGTATTGCTGGTTATTACTTAGACTTAAGGAATTGGTTACCAGTTATGAATAGTATGGAAAATGGAAAAGCCTCATATTTCTCTACACCTCCAGTGCATACAATATTAATGCTGTCTGAGGCATTAAAAATAATTATAGATGAAGAGGGATTAGAAAGTAGAATTAAAAGACATGAAAAAGTGGCTAGTGCAATAAGAGCTGGAATAGAGGGAATGGGATTAGAAATCGTTGCTAAAAAACCAGAAGCATATAGTAACACTGTAACAGGAGTAGTTGTTAAGAAAGTTAATGCTGGTAACGTACTTTCTGAAATAGTTTCAGAGGGTGTTGAATTAGCTCCAGGGGTTCATCCAAAATTGCAAGGAAAGTACTTTAGGATTGGCCATATGGGATGGGTGACTGAAAATGATGCCATAGTAACAATAGCTTCAATAGAAAGAGTGCTGAATAAATTAGGAGAAGAGATAAGATTAGGAGAAGGCATAAAAGCAACTCAGTTATATTTAGCAAAATAATTTTTATTCCTCCTTATGGATAACCTATCCATGGACATATATGAAGTTATAAAAAGAAGAAGAGATATCAGAAGTTATTGCAAAAGTGACCCGATACCAGATGAAGTATTAGCTAAAATACTTCTAGCAGCCCATTTAGCACCTTCGGTTGGTTATTCACAGCCTTGGAATTTCATAATAATAAGAGATGAGAAAATAAAAAGAAAGATTAAAGAGTTAGTTGATGAACAAAGAGAAGAATTTAGGAAGAAACTTGATGAAGAGAAAAGAAAGATTTTTGATAGGATAAAAATAGATGCTATACTTGAATCACCAGTTAATATTGCTATAACTTGTGATAGAAATAGATTTGGTCCCTATGTATTAGGAAGATTAACAATTCCAGAGACTTGTAACTATTCCACTGTCTTAGCTATAGAAAATCTATGGTTAACCGCAACAGCCGAAGGAATAGGGGTGGGCTGGGTAAGTTTCTTTAGAAAAGAAGATGTTAAAAGAATACTAGGAATACCGGATGAAGTAGAACTAATTGGGTATTTAACCCTTTGTTATGTAACTAAATTCCCAGAAAAACCAGAACTAGAGGAAAAAGGTTGGAATAGAAGACTACCCATAGAAACCATAGTATTTGAAAATACATGGAACAACATGCCTAATGAAAAGCTACTAAACGCCTTAAAAAATGCAAAAATTTAGTTATTGAGAAATATATAAGTCTAATCAAAATATATTCTACTAGAAATATTAAAATTGAATAAGGAATTAGAAACCATGGTGTAATTGCTAATTTAAAAACCTCGTATCCGTAAATCCTTTCAAGCATATAAAGTGAAAAAGACTCGTCTATAAACATAAAAATGAGGGAGAGTATAACGAAAGTAAACCTCATAAGAAATAATTTAAAAAAGTTGTATACAAACTTTTTTATTTCAGTTACCTCCTTGATTCTGAACCGAAACTTTCTTTAAATAATCCAGTAAACCGCCGCTCTCAAGTATTTTTAACGGCATTCCAGTTATTCCTCTTCCCTTATAAACTTTCTGATTATTCACTATTATTTCTCCGGTTTCTACATTTATCTTTACATAATCACCTTCGTTTATTAGCTGAGTTACACCAGGTAAAACAATAGCTGGCAACCCATTATTTATAGCATTCCTATAGAATATTCTTGCAAACGATTCAGCTATAATAGCCCTAACACCAGCAGCCTTTAATGCAATAGCAGCTTGCTCTCTTGATGAACCCATTCCAAAGACTTTGCCAGCAACTAAAATTACACCAGCAGAAGCTTTTTTATAAAATTCTGGATCTAGAGGTTCCATTGCGTGCTGTGCTAAGTATTGCGGATCAGTGTATTTCAGATACCTTGCTGGTATAATGATGTCAGTATCTATTTTATCACCGAATTTTAAAACCTTACCTTCTACTATCATGAGAATCTCCTCGGATCAGTTATTTTGCCTTGTAAAGCAGAAGCTGCTGCAACTGCTGGTCCAGCTAAATATACTTTTGAATCGTTACTCCCCATTCTACCTTTAAAGTTCCTTGAACTAGTCGAAACTATTGTCTCACCTGGGCCAGCCACACCAAAGTGACCTCCTAGACATGGTCCACAAGTACCATATGTAACAATACATCCAGCATTAACTAAAGTCTCTATATAGCCTAGCTCCATAGCCTTCTTAAATAAATCATAAGATGCTGGTATTGCTATGCATCTACTCTTAACTCTCTTTCCCTTTAGAATTTTTGCAGCAATCTCGAAATCACTTATTCTACCATTTGTACAAGATCCTATGAATACTTGATCTACATCTAAACCTTCAACTTCATTAACTGTTTTAACGTTATCAACACTATGAGGAGCAGCAACTAAGGGTTCTAATTTTCCTAAATCAATCGTATATTCATCAACATACTTTGCTCCTTCATCTGGTCTAACAATATTTGGTTCATAACCTCTGTTAGTCTTAATGTAATTAACTGTCTCTTCATCTGGAACAAACATTAACGCGTCAGCATTCATTTCTATTCCCATATTAGAAACTGTTGCCCTAAAGTCCATTGGAAATGCAGACGGTTCCCTTACAAATATTTCAATACTCATTCCATTAAAGTAGTCAGCCTTAAAATCGCCAAGGATCTTTAATGCTACGTCTTTTCCATTTATCCATTTACCAGGTTTACCTTCTAACATTATCTTAAATGATTGTGGAACCATAACCCATGTTTTGCCAGTTATAACTGCAGCTGCAACATCACTTGCACCTAAACCTTGTGCGAAAGCTCCAACAGCACCAGAAGTTGTAGTATGACTATCAGCAGCTACTATTACATATCCTGGATTAGCGTATTTTTCTAGTAATATTTGATGTAAGATACCTACATTTATATCATGGAAGTTTGGTATCTTTAGTTCTTTTACAAATTTTCTTATTTGAGTTTGAATCTCTGCACTTCTTACATCTGGTGGAGGAGCTAAATGATCAAAAGCTATTACAATTTTTTGTTTATCAAAAACTTTTAACATACCCGCTTTCTCCATAACTTCTATTACATGATACCCAGTCAAGTCATGAAAAGCTGCAATATCTACTTTAACCTCCACTACATCTCCTGGAGCTACTGATTTACCCGAGGCTCTACTTAGGATTTTTTCCGTTAAAGTTTGAGGCACGAGTATAAGAAAGAGTCAGAGAAAATAAATATTATTTTAAAATATGTTCGACTTTTGTTATTTGACTAGTAATTGGTTTTTGTTTTTAGTATTTCTCTTTTCGATAATTGACGAAACTATAACTCCAATAAAATATAAACTGGATAGAGTAACTGCAATAGTTGTTTCTATTAGACCACCAGTAGTACCAGGCGAAACTATCCATGCAATTATAAATGAGACTAATACACCCCATCTCCAATTTTGTCTCCAAGTTTGTGCTTTAACAAGTCCAAGTTGAGTAAGCGATGTCATAACTAGGGGGAATTCAAAGGAAGCCCCTACTGCTATCATAAGTGTTACAATCGTACTAACATAAGCTCTTAAACTTAATGTAGGTTCTACGCCTAAACTCAAATCTAGCTTATAAACGAATAACATCATAAAAGGAATAATAATAAAATATGCAAATGATGCTCCAGCTATAAATAGAGATGTAGCTGGTAACAATACTTTTCTGATTGTTCTCTTTTCGTGCTCATATAAACCTGGAGCAACAAACGCCCAAAACTCCCTAAATATTAAAGGAAATGCAGATATAATGGCTAAAAGAAGAGAAACATACATAGAAGAGTATAATGGGTCAAAAGGATTTAGGGTAATTAAATGTAAACCGGACGGTTTTTCTCTATCTAGAAATGCGTTTGTAAATTGAATTGCAATACTATCATAAATTGAAGGATATAGAATAGGTAAAGTAAATGAACCTACTTTAATAGTAGAAATTCCAAACGCAAAATATATAAAGAAGAAGATTGCGAGGTAGATTAACATGTTTCTAATTCTAAGCCCTAATTCTTTTAAATGCTCAATCAGAGGAGCCTCTTTATCTGTACTCGGTTTTTGTATACTCATTTAGTATCACTTTTAGTTTGACTCTTTAATTTTTGTATTTCTTCCTCTAATTCTTTAATTCTTTCTTCAAGCAATTTAACCCGCATATCTTGAAAACTATTTTTAACCTCAGAATAATTGCTATTTATTTCTTGTATTCCAGACCTAAATTTATTAGAAATCTCTCTAACAGGAGTAGCAGTCTCCTCAGTTACTTCATTTAATTCTCTCCTTAATTCAGCCATTAACTCGTCTCGTCTCTTCTTAAATTCATTATAACCCTTCATTAAATTTTTTATAGAATTAACAGAATTTTTATCACCTGCAAACAATAATATTCCAACCAATAAAACAATTAAAAAATCATCTAAACTTCCAAGCATTCCTATCACCCTAAAAGAAGAAAAAATATTTACTTATTCTGTGATTGCTGCTTCTTTAGCTCCTCTAGTTGTTTTTGTAACTCATCAATCTTACTCTGAAGATCTTTTTGTTGTTGTGTTTGCTGTTGTTGTTGCACTTGTTGTAACTGAGCTAGCTCCATTTCGGCTTCAAGTTTTCCTTTTTTAAACTCGCCAGTGGCTCTTCCTAATGATCTAAAAATTTCTGGTAGCTTTGAGGCTCCAAAGATTAGTATTATGGCAACTACTATTATAATTGCTGCATCATATACTGAGCCAAGAGCCATTCTTATCATTTAAAATTCCGCTTTACATACTTATAAACTTTGTTTTCGATTTTTCAAAATATGCGGATTTATATATATATTACTAAGATAATTTACTTGAACAGAGTTAAATTATCCTAATAATAAAATTAGTATGTTAACACAAGATCTCAGAATTATAGGTAAAGAAAAAATTTATAAATATATCAAAAAACTAACAGATGGTGGTTAAATGGAAGAATCTTAGAAGGAATTAATTTAGCTTATGCTTATATTGATGATAACTTTGTGTTTAAAGGAGTAAATATTACAGCATATGATAAAGAACTAATAGCAATTGTAGGTCCTTCTGGTATTGGAAAATCTACTCTGTTGAGAATATTAGGAGGTTTCATACAACCAAGAGAAGGGGAAGTTAGACTATTGGGAAAAAAGATTACAAAACCTACCCCTAAAATTGCCTTGGTACACCAATCTATAGCTACTTTTCCTTGGATGACAGCACTTGAGAATGTTAAGTTAGGTTTAAAATATAGGAAATTGCCTAAAGAGGAGGAAGATAAGATTGCAAGAAAAATGCTTGAAATAGTAGGGTTATCTGGTTTTGAGAATCTATATCCTAAACAGCTAAGTGGAGGAATGAGGCAAAGAATAGCCATTGCTAGAGCATTAGCTGCAGAACCTATAGTATTACTAATGGATGAACCATTTTCTCATTTAGATGAACTAACAGCTGAAGGATTACGACAAGAGATTTACCAAATGATATTCTCTCCAGAGACTAATCTGCGTGCAGCTGTGCTAGTTTCTCATAATCTTAATGAGGTAGTAGAGTTATCAGACAGAGTTTATGTTTTAAATGGAAGTCCTGCCACAGTAGTGGGTGAGATAAAAGTTGAATTAGAAAGACCTAGGGATCCGAGAGATCCTAAATTTGCACAATACTTAGACGAGTTATATAAAGCCCTCACTCCAATAAAGAAAAGAAATAATAAGGAAACGGAGGCATGAGTTATATGAATATTCCACTTTTAATTACTTTCATTTTGGCTTCTTTAGTAACGATTGGAAGGGTTTGGGTTACTATATTATTCTCTATATTTTCTGGGTGGTTTTTAGCCTATGCTAGTATAAAAAATAAAATATTTGAAAATATTTATGTTAGTTTAATTGAAGTTTTTGAATCTGTTCCGGTATTTAGTTTCTTTCCTATAGTTTTAATATTCTTTATATATGATATAGGTGGAAGTTTAGGAGTAGAATTTGCTGTCTTATTTCTTGTTTTTACTGCTGTTACCTGGAATATTTGGATGGGTGAGTATCAAGCATTCAAAACCGTGCCAGAAGATCTATTGGAAGTTTCTGAAAATTACAGACTTAAATTTTGGGGAACTATGACTAAGTTATATATCCCATTTTCTATACCCAGAATTGCAGCAAATTTAATTCCAAGTTTCGCTGACGCCTTATTTTATATAACTGTTAGCGAAGTGTTCGCTGTAGGAACACATACTTATCAAGTGTTTGGTATTGGAACTGTTATAGCTAATTTAGTAAGCGAAGGAGAATATACAGACGCATTATATGGAATAGCGGTTTTGGCTATATTTACTATAGCGATTACTTTACTACTTAGAGAATTTTCAAAATATAGTGTAGAAAGATATGGTTTAGATACTGAAATCTCTATTAGAAAAAGAGGAAGAATTCATTTTGGTTACTCTACAAGATTAGTTAGTGCTCTATCTTATCCAGCTAAATTAGCAAAAGTTTTCCCAACACCTATAAGATTAAGATCTAACATTAAAGAAGAGGACGAAGAAAAAGAACATAAATATTTCTGGAAGATAAGTGGGATTGTCGCAGGAGTCTTACTTTTGGCTTTTATCTTATATGGTGCGATATCAACAATTATTTCTGTACCTCTTTCAACCTGGGGTTACTTAATTTCAACATTACCGTCTGATTTAATATCTATATTATTTGATTATATAAGAGTTGGAATCATTGCTTTGCTTTCTTTCGTTTTTGCGATATTCGTCGGTTACTATCTTACTACTCACGAGAAAACTGAAAAAATTGTGATTCCGATTATTCAAGCATATTCAGCTATTCCAGCCCCAGCATATTATCCGCTTTTCCTTTTGGTTACACTACCATTTATACATTCAATTTTTGGGCCATTTACTAATGAGTTTTACGTTTTATTTCTAGGTTTTATATCTACTTTTTACTATGTATTTTATAGTTTTTGGATAGGTGTTAAGAACCTTCCACAACAATATTGGGAGATAATGAAAAACTATGATTTCAAATTCTGGCAAAAACTTAGATATGTAATTATACCGGGAACATTTCCTTATATCATTGCAGGATTATCTAGTACTATAAACAGTGCTTGGGGAGGATTAGCAATAGGAGAATATTGGCCAGACATAATACAGAATTATAATCTAGAGGTACATACAGGGATGATGAAATTAATTGACGTAGCTACAAATGAAGGAAACATTGTTTTAGCATCATGGGTCTCTCTGATTTTTGGTATAATAGTAGCTGTTTATTCAATTTTATTTACTAGAAAATTAATGGATTTAGCGAGAAAGAAATATATTGCAGAAGAAGGAATTTATCTCGCATGATGTGGAATCCGGGAACTGACTGTGATGAAATGCGCGAGCACTGAGTTCTTTTTCTTTTTATAATTATATTCTTTTTATAATCTGTATGATTAAAATTGAAAGATTAAAACTTTTTAAACCATAAATACTCTATTATAAGTAGGGTAAAAATGCCACCTTTTGGAAAAGTACTCGTTGCAAATAGAGGAGAAATTGCAGTAAGAGTTATGAAAGCAATCAAAGAAATGGGCATGAAAGCTGTTGCTGTGTATTCAGAAGCTGATAAATATGCTTTGCACGTAAAATATGCAGATGAGGCTTATTATATAGGGCCGCCACCAGCATTAGAAAGCTACTTAAATATTCAAGCCATTATTGATGCAGCAGAAAAAGCTCATGCTGATGCAGTTCATCCTGGTTACGGTTTCTTATCTGAAAACGCAGATTTTGCTGAAGCTGTTGTAAAGGCTGGATTAACATGGATTGGACCACCAGTAGATGCGATGAGAGCTATTAAGAGTAAGCTAGACGGCAAAAGAATTGCAAAACAAGCTGGAGTACCTATTTCACCTGGTTCTGACGGTCCAGTTGATAGTTTAGATGAGGCTCTAAAATTAGCTGAAAAAATTGGCTACCCAATAATGGTAAAAGCGGCATTCGGTGGTGGAGGTACTGGAATAACTAGGGTTGATAATCCAGACCAGTTAGTCGAAGTTTGGGAAAGGAATAAAAGATTAGCTTATCAAGCCTTTGGTAAAGCTGATTTATATATTGAAAAGGCGGCAGTTAATCCAAGACATATTGAGTTTCAGCTAATAGGAGATAAATATGGCAACTATGTAGTAGCATGGGAAAGAGAGTGTACAATTCAAAGAAGAAATCAGAAATTAATTGAAGAAGCACCCTCACCAGCTCTAAAAATGGAAGAACGAGAAAGAATGTTTGAACCAATTATCAAGTTCGGTCAAATTATTCATTATTACACATTAGGAACATTTGAAACAGTTTTCTCAGATACTACGAGAGAATTCTATTTCCTTGAATTAAATAAAAGACTTCAAGTTGAACACCCAATTACCGAAATGATATTTAGAATTGACTTAGTAAAACTTCAAATAAATATCGCTGCAGGTGAACCTTTACCTTTTACCCAAGAAGAATTAAATAAAAGAGTAAGAGGGCACGCAATCGAATATAGAATCAATGCTGAAGATCCGTTAAATGACTTTACTGGTAGCTCGGGATTTATCACATACTATAAGGAACCGACTGGTCCGGGAGTAAGAGTAGATAGTGGTGTTACTTTAGGTAGTTACGTACCACCATTTTACGATTCGTTAATTTCAAAACTCATTGTATATGGCGAAAATAGAGCTTATGCCATACAGGCTGGAATAAGAGCTTTAAATGATTATAAAATAGGTGGAGTTAGAACAACAATTGAACTATACAAATGGATATCACAAGAGGAAGATTTTCAAAAAGGTAAATTCTCAACTGCATATATAGCTGAGAAGAGAGAACAATACCTAAAATACTTAAAAGCAAAAGAGCAGATGAAAGCCGCTTTAGCTGCAACGTTATATCAAAGAGGATTGTTAAAGAAAGCAACGACTACAGTTAATTCTACTCAACCACAAAATCAAACAAAGAGGTCGAATTGGAAAACATACGGTTTATTGCAACAATCCTCTTATAGGGTGATGTGGTAATGAAGTTACTTAGGGTATCTTCAGAATTAGGAGATAGCTATGTAATGACTTACGATCAACAAGGTAATAAAGATACCGTCAGCTTTGAGGATAATAAGTTTGAAATAGAATATATTGGACCCGGATGGAGAGAAGGAGAACTACTCTTCAAGATTAATGGTGAGGTTCATAGAGTATACGTAGACAATGGTTTTATTGTAATAGATGATGAAACGATCTTTAAGGTAGATAGAATAACGGAAACACCAATAGAACAAGGTAAGTCGATTGAAGAGTTGATAAAAGGAAAAGAAGGCGAAATTTTATCACCAATGCAAGGAAGAATTGTTCAGATAAGAGTAAAAGAAGGCGATGCTGTAAACAAAGGACAGCCATTATTATCTATTGAGGCAATGAAGAGTGAGACTGTAATATCCGCCCCAGTAGGTGGAGTAGTACAGAAAATTATGGTAAAACCTGGTCAGGGTGTAAAGAAAGGTGATTTATTACTTATTATTAAATGATATTTTTTCTTTCTTTATTATAAAAAGTATGGTGATAAAATATGTCTATGTATGAAAAACCTCCAGTTGAAAAATTAATTGAAGAATTAAGACAATTAAAAGAAAAAGCGTATAAGGGAGGAGGAGATGAAAGAATACAATTCCAGCACAGTAAAGGTAAGCTTACAGCTAGAGAGAGATTAGCACTTTTGTTTGATGATGGTAAATTTAATGAAATTATGACTTTTGCAACTACCAGAGCTACGGAATTCGGTCTAGATAAGCAGAGATTCTATGGAGATGGTGTTGTTACTGGTTGGGGTAAAGTTGACGGTAGAACAGTTTTTGCGTATGCCCAAGATTTTACAGTATTAGGAGGAAGCTTAGGAGAGACACATGCAAATAAGATTGTTAGAGCTTATGAATTAGCTCTAAAAGTAGGAGCACCAGTTGTGGGTATTAATGATTCTGGTGGTGCAAGAATACAAGAAGGTGCATTATCGTTAGAAGGATATGGTGCTGTATTCAAAATGAATGTAATGGCTTCTGGTGTGATTCCACAAATAACTATTATGGCTGGACCAGCAGCAGGTGGTGCGGTTTATTCGCCAGCACTAACAGATTTCATAATTATGATTAAAGGAGACGCGTACTATATGTTTGTAACGGGGCCAGAAATTACTAAAGTAGTTTTAGGAGAAGAAGTATCTTTCCAGGATTTGGGTGGAGCTGTCGTTCATGCAACAAAGTCCGGTGTAGTACATTTCATGGTTGATAGTGAACAAGAAGCAATTAATTTAACTAAAAGACTATTATCATATTTACCATCAAATAACATGGAAGAACCTCCTTATATTGATACTGGAGATCCAGCAGATAGAGATGCAACTGGAGTAGAACAAATAGTTCCTAATGATGCGGCAAAACCCTATAACATGAGGGAAATAATTTACAAGATTGTAGATAATGGTGAATTCCTTGAGGTTCATAAACATTGGGCACAAAACATAATAGTAGGATTCGCGAGAATTGCGGGTAATGTTGTTGGAATAGTAGCTAATAACCCAGAAGAATTTGGCGGTTCTATAGATATCGATGCTGCTGATAAGGCAGCAAGATTTATTAGATTCTGTGATGCGTTCAACATACCCCTAATTAGCTTAGTAGATACTCCAGGTTACGTGCCGGGGACTGATCAAGAGTATAAAGGCATAATAAGGCATGGTGCAAAAATGCTATATGCATTTGCTGAAGCGACTGTACCTAAAATTACAGTAATTGTTAGAAAATCTTATGGAGGAGCACATATAGCAATGAGCATAAAGAGTTTAGGAGCAGATTTAGTATATGCTTGGCCAACAGCCGAAATTGCTGTAACGGGACCGGAAGGTGCAGTAAGAATTCTTTATAGAAAAGAAATTCAACAAGCTTCAAATCCAGATGATGTATTAAAGCAAAGAATAGCAGAATATAGGAAGTTGTTTGCAAATCCGTACTGGGCTGCTGAGAAGGGACTGGTTGATGATGTCATTGAGCCAAAAGATACTAGAAGAGTAATTGTAGCTGGATTAGAAATGCTAAAGACTAAGAGAGAATATAGGTATCCTAAGAAACATGGTAATATACCATTATGACACATTCTTCTCCTTTTTTCTCTTTCACTACTACATTTCTACCTAAGGCTAAAAATAATTTCCTTATTTTTTCAATGCTATCACATGGAATTGAGAATTCTTGTTTCTGATATAATATATATTCAAGCAATAGTTCTTGCAGCTTCTCTGACAATTTTTTCACCTAAGTTAGGACCTAAAAGTTGCTTAACCTTTTCTGGGTTTAGTACAATGTCTTCTGGTTTCTTAATATCATGTTGATAAAGTAGTCTGGCTCTTACTCTTCCTATTCCAGGAATCTTTACCAATTCAATCAGCTCTGGTTTAACTCCGTCTTTAACTCTAGCATGAAGTTCTTCTAAGATATCCTTATGATCTTTTAATTCTAGGACGGAGGCTACATGATAACCAGAATAAGTTAACCAATCCATTGTATCTATTATAGCCCTTAAATCACCTGATCCTATTCCATACTTCCCTAGGATTGTATCTTCATCTATTTCATTTACCCAATCATAAACAATATAAGCTACTTTTAATGCTGATATGTAATTTGAAAATTCGTATTCATCTTCAGGCTCATCAACAAATAGTTCACAATTTAACTCATCTATAAGTGCATCTTCTTCAGCTCTACTAACTCCAATTGAAGGACCATCTGGAGTATAAGCTAACAAGTGAAGATATGCTATTTCGCATCCTTTCTCATTCTTCTCTAAGGCTTCTCTAATTGTTACTGCAGTGAAAGGATTTATATATAGATCTGAGATTCTTCTTCCAAATCTAGTTAATGTGATTTTATCACTGATTTCAGCAAAGATATCATGTTGTAGTAACCAATCTAACCCAGATCTAAAATATTTTTTAGCTAGTTCTTTCGGAAGTAAGGTTTCCTTTACATATTCCATTAGTTCCTCTGTGGTTTTTTCACCTTCAGATGCTATAATACTAATAAGGAAGGAATAAAATGCACTTTCTGAACCTAATTTTGATTCAATTGGTTCCACATCAGACATTAAATACCTTTCGTATACTTTTTCTGCCTCTCTTTTGTTCCTAACAACTACAACAGCTTCTCCATTTTCATCAAAACCTGGTCTTCCAGCCCTGCCACTCATTTGCTTATAATCCATAACTGGGATTAAATCCATATATCCGACAACTTTTCTATTATATCTATAAATATCACCTATAACTACAGCCCTAGCAGGTAAATTAACTCCAGCAGCTAATGTGGGTGTTGCCACTATCACTTTCAATATTCTATCTCTAAAAGAAGATTCTATTATATCCCTAAGTCCTTTAGAGAGACCTGCATGATGATAAGCAACACCCCTTAATACAAGGTTATATAAGTCCTCTTTCTCATTACTCCCTGCATCTTCGACTTCTTTAATTTTTCTAGCGATTTCCAGTAATTTCTTATCCTCTAATTTTACAAAATTCATATATTGAACTATTTTTCTAGCTGTATTTTCGGCTAATTTTCTCGAAGAGCGAAACACTAAAACTTGTCCTCCTTTTGAAACTATATCTAGTGTGTAAGCTATTATAGCATCATCCCCATATACTTTCCTGCTGGTATTATCCTTGTACACTACTACAAATCCTTTCTTTTCTGGGTATATTATTCCTTCTTTTAGCGGGACGGGTCTCCAATTAGTAGCTACTAGTTCAGCATTTAACCAGTTAGCTATCTCTTTACCATTACTAATTGTTGCACTTAATCCTAATACTATGCCTCTTTTCTTCGCTCTAATAGCAACTGATTCAACGGTAGGACCCCTTTCTGGATCGTTTAAATAATGAAACTCATCTAAAACAAAATATGAAACCTCGTTAAGCCATTTAGCCTTATGTCTCCATAAAGAATCTAATTTTTCGTAAGTAGTTACTATTATATCATAATTTTCGAGCCATGCGTCATCAGTATCGTAATCTCCACTTGTCATTCCAGTTTTTATACCAAGAGTTTCCCAATCTTTAAACGTATTATATTTTTCATTAGTTAATGCTCTAAGTGGGGTAATATATATTGCTTTTCCGCCTTTTGATAGAAGATAATTTATCATACCTAGTTCTGCAATGAGAGTTTTACCAGAAGCAGTAGGAGATGTTACTAAGAGTCTTTTTCCATCTAGTAAACCTTTTCTTATTGCTTCAGATTGTGGTGGGTTAAGAGTTCTAATTCCTCTTCTTTTTAAAATATCTATAATTTTTATGTCTAACGGCAAATCGTCAATAGAAATTGTTTCCATTGTAAAACTATAATCTTTCTTTTATTAAGTCTTAAAAGGATTTTTGCCCTTAATAGTCCTTATTTGAAAAATGTAACTCTATATAGCATTATATAAGTTCTATCGTGGATGTCCGTATGAGAAAAGGTTTTTTATATGTCCTT
Source organism: Sulfurisphaera tokodaii str. 7 (assembly GCF_000011205.1). Classification (NCBI taxonomy): domain Archaea; kingdom Thermoproteati; phylum Thermoproteota; class Thermoprotei; order Sulfolobales; family Sulfolobaceae; genus Sulfurisphaera; species Sulfurisphaera tokodaii. The sequence goes on along the minus strand of NC_003106.2, from coordinate 575,964 downwards.
ACAATTTGTTTATGATACTTATGGCTACTATAAGAAAAGTAAATGAAACAACATTTGAAATTGACTTAGGAGAAGTTAAGACAATTTCATTTAAATTAGAAGAAGATTTTCTGAGAGAAATTGATGAAATGACAAAAATGCTAGGTTATTCTAATAGAAGTGATTTAATTAGAGATGCGATTATAGAGTATATACAGTATCTAAAGAGTATCGAAAACGAGGAAAAGAAGAAAATATGAATACTTTGTTATTACTAATCTTTATTGTAGGGTTACTAGCTTCATTTAGTGTTGGAGGAAATAATTCTGCGGTATCTTTAGGAATTTTACTCTCTACAAACGTATTAAAAAGAAAACATGCATATACTATTAATGCGATTTCCTTATTTATAGGTGCTTTTTTAGGTAGTTACACAATGCTTAATAGCGTTTACGGGATAGTTAAATCTGATCAAATAATTATTTTAGAAATCTTATTATCTTCTATACTTTTGGCTTCAACTACTACATTTTATTATTTAAATAAATTAGGTATACCGGCATCATTAAGCCAAATGATTTATCCTTCTATTGCTGTTCTAGTTTTAATCTCCAGAGGAGTAATAGATTTTGATTGGGGAAAATTCTGGTTTACTGTAGGCTCGTGGGGTATTTCACCGTCTATAGCTATTGTGACTTCCTTATCTATGTACTTTATTCTCTTAAAAGTAATAGGAAATAGAAGAAATTTCTTAAAACAAATAAAATATTATAAATATTCTTTAATTTTAGCATCAATATTTACTTCATATGTTACTGGTGCTAATGCAATCGGAATAATAATATCAGCTGGAGTAATTGCAGAGCCTTATTATATTACGGCTTTAACTTATGCAATTGCTTCTGTTCTTGGTCTTTACCTAAGTTCTAAGAAAGCAGCCATTACAGTAGGTTTTAGAGTTACAAGACTTGGATATATAGGGGCTTCATCAGCACTAATTGGTAGTGATATAATTTCAGAAATTTTTACTATATTTGGTGTTCCCATTTCAATAACTCAAACTATAATGGGAGGAATTATAGGTCTGAGTTTTAGGAGCTTTGGTTTTGATATAAAAAGGCAATTATTACAAATAGCTAGGGGTTGGACAGTATCCCCAATTCTAGCAATAATAGTTAGCTTAGCTACTTATGGTGTATTAAAAAGCATTTTAGGCCTTTAACGTTGCATATAGAATTTCTACACTTAAAGTTGCATCCTCCATTGAATCTAAAATATCGTCAAGGAAGAAGATTACATCACGCATTTGTAAAATTGTTATTAAATCGATTTCTTTCTCCAATTCATAAAGTTTTGTTATTAGAGTATCTTTCATATCATCTCCAGCTCTTTCCAACATTTGTATTTCCCTGCCTACTTTCAGGGCTTCTTGCATATCTCTTGAAAGAGTTGAAAGCATTAATATTACTTTTTCTGAAGCTTCTTGAATAAGAGAAAGATAAGATAATAGACTTTCCCTTATACTGATAATGCATTTTTCAGAGGGCTTTCTTGATGCTAGAGATCTTGCTGAATCTTTTATAGATGTACTCGTATGGTATAATGCTTGAGTTAACATTACCATGGCCTCCTTAAAATCGGGTAAAAACGCTCCACCGTATAAAAGTTCTAAAATTTCTTCTCTAGCCATTGCTATTTTTTCAGTTATAGTCTTTATTTTTACTAAATTACTACTAACCGCATCTTCATTATTATAAATTGCACCTAGAAATAGTTGCTTTAATGTTTCACAAGCAGTTTTAATATCTTCACCCATCTTAACTAACTTACTGAATAATTCTTCCTCTTTATTTATCCTAATTTTTATCAATTTAATATTACCTACTATCAATTGGAATATATTTCTTTCCTATTTCCCCTTTATAGTATGCTTTAGGCCTAATTATCTTATTATCTTTTATATACTCCATGATATGAGCAACCCAGCCAACTACTCTGGCTGAAGCAAAAACTGCCGGAAAGAAGTCTGGCTCGAAACCTAAAGAGTAGAAAACAATACTGGAGAAGAAATCAACATTAGGATATATACCTTTAGGACCTAAATACTTTATTCCAATCTCTTCAACTTTCTCAGCTATTTGATATAAAGTATATATTTCTCCTCCTTCTTTTTCAGCTAATAGTTTAGCATACTGTTTTAATATTCTTGCCCTTGGATCATAAGTTTTATAAACACGATGTCCAAATCCCATTATTCTTTGTTTGTTAGAAAGCCTATTTAGAATATAATCGTTAACTTTTTCGGGAGATCCAATTTCCTTAAACATTTTTAGTGCCTCATAGTTTGCCCCTCCGTGCAAAGGCCCTTTCAATGCTGATATCCCAGCTACTATAGAAGAATATAAATCTGAAAAAGTAGAGGCTACAACTAATGAGGCAAAGGTTGATGCGTTCATTTCATGATCAATATGTAAGATTAATGTGACATCCATAGCCTTTGATTTTATTTCATTTGGTCTATCTCCATATAGCATGTACAAGAAATTCTCCGAGTGTGAAAGTTTAGGATCTGGCTCAATTATATCTAGCCCTTTTCTTAATCTTGCATAATTAGCTACAATAGTAGGGAATTTTGAAATTAATTTTATGCCCTTTATATCAGTTCGTTCATCATTTTTTGAATCTTCAATACCAAGTAAGCTCACAGCAGTTCTTAGTATATCCATTGGTTGGGCATCTTTTCTCACTTCTCTTAGAAATTTTATTATAAAATCTGGTAAGTATCTTTCTTCCCTTAGCTTTTCCTGGAACCAGTTTAATTCTTCTCTATTTGGTAATTTACCATATAATATTAGGTAACTTACTTCTTCAAAATTAGAGAATTCAGCCAAGTCATATATGGAGTAACCTCTATAATATAACCTACCTAGTTCCCCGTCAATATATGTTATCTCTGTTTCTTTAACATAAACGTCTTCAAGACCTTTCTTTATCTCCATACTTTACCATCTCTTTTAATTTATTTAAGGCAAAATCTTTATCTTTCCTTTCAAGCTTAGCTTTTTCTATAATATCTTCTAGTGTATAAATAACCTCCCATGCAACTTTCCTATTTACGGGAAACGGAATTCCGTCTTTACCACCACTAGCAAAAGCATATTTAAATGGATCATATGGGTAATTTACCGGGTCGTTGTATGAAGGTGGTTCATTATATATCAGATCAGCAACCAAATATAATGCCCTCGCTGTAGAGGGACCTAGTCCATTAAGTAAAACTTCCTCTAAATTTGAGGGATTATATTCATATAATTGCTGTAATACATTCTGTATTTTGTTTACATCTATAGGCTTCATATAAATTAATTTAGCTTGTGGAGAAATTATGACGTTGAACGCTTTATTGAAAGAATCTAAGGTAGTTTGACCTTTAAGCATAGACATGGCTCTTTTAACTTGACCAACAATATTAGAAGGTCTTTCTCTAACTAGATCTACTATTAATTTTCTTGTATTTTCTTTATCTTTTTCAACTACGTTTATTGCTAGGTTCTGCTTAGTACCAGCTATACCAGAATGAGGTTCACTTACAAAATTTTCTGTTTCCTTCCAGTGATATCTTCTTGCAAATCTAGTTTCTATATTCATACCCTGTTGTATTATACCCCACTTACCTGTTGTTGTTACCATAAAAGAATGATGATAAAGAGTGTGAGAATCTTGTATTAGCACACTATCGACTTTAGCTACTAATCTACTAGCTCTCACAAGTTTTTCATAATCTAAGTCGAACTTTTTTGAAAGGATAAATAGCTCTTCTGGCACTTTTATTGCATTTCTACCTTTTCCTCCTAGAAACGCTATTCCTTCCTCTTCAGGTTTTATAACTTCTTTTAGTATTCCTAAAGTTACGGTCGTAGAACCAGAAGAATCCCAATCCATTCCTATAATATTGTTAAATCCTTGAAACCATAATGGGTTAGAAAGCCTTTCTACAACTTTTTCTGGTCCCCATTCAATGACCATAATATCTATAATGGCTTTACTTAATCTTTTCATAATTTGAGCTAACCATGGAGGAACATGACCAGTATGTAGCGGTAAATCCGCTATTCCTTCTAATTTCACAATTAAATTTCTTATGCAGAAAGAATAATTTAAATTATGCTTATAGCTTCTACGTCAGATATTCATTCACCAAAATATCTTACGCAATTCTTTATGGCATATAATAATATCAGAAATGTAAAAATAGACTTATTCCTCCTAGCTGGTGATCTAGTTAATGAAGGTGAGTATAATCATTTCTATCCTATATATGATGTCTTGAAAAAGTATACTACAGTTGCAGTGTTTGGTAATGAGGATTTTGCAGAAAAAAGAGAATATTATAGGAAATATTTTGATAAGATCATATGGCTTGAAGATGAAGTTGCTAAATTGGATATCAATGGAAAAAAAGTAACTATAGTAGGAAGTGAAGGTGTATTAGAGGAACCAACTAAATGGCAAAAACTTAACGGATTTGATGAAGAATTCTACAGAAAAAGAAAGGAGAAAATTCTTAGAATGTTATGTGAAGATGGAGATCTAAAAATATTATTAACTCATTATGCCTCAAGTTTTTCTACTGTGGTTGGGGAAAGAAAGAGTGCTTATCCACAGTTAGGTGATAGAATTATTGAAGAGGCAGAATGTTTGCCACATATCGCAATACATGGCCATGCACATTATGCAAAAATAACATTTAGCGTGGTCAGGAACGTGAGGGTTTATAATGTAGCTTTACCGGCAAATAAAAAAATTGTATTGATTCAGACTTTCTGATCTGGTGGAAGTTCTTCATATTTCTTGAATAATAAGTACCATGCTTTTGCATTTGGTAATTTGATTCTCATTTCTGCTTCATCAAATATGGCTGGTGGCGGTACTATAACGTCTTGACCAGGTTGCCAATTTGCTGGAAGTACTACTTTTGCTTTATAGTTAACTATTGCAGCTTTAGTTATTCTTAACAATTCGTCAATATTTCTTCCAAACTCCATTGGATATTGAGCAACAAATCTGATTATTCCATCCGGTGATGCTAGAACAACAATTCTTATAGTTTGACCGGAGGCCTCATCTAATGCATCTAACATCCTTGCTAATTTCTTGTCTGGGTCTGCTATTACTGGGAATGGTACTTTTACGCCGTATCTCTGTTCAATATCCATTAACCATTGTATATGAGAGTAAATACTATCAACACTTAGTCCAACAAGTTCTACACCAAGTTTTTTGAATTCCTCATACTTTTGCGAGAATGCTACAAATTCTGTTGTACATACTGGTGTAAAGTCTGCTGGATGAGCGAATAGGAATAACCATTTTCCTTTACCAAATATATCTTTGTAGAAATCAATTGGACCTTTTGTTGTTAATACTTGAACATCTGGGAACTTAGAGTATAGTTTGACCATTTAGAATCACTATAAGTTAGTATCATTTCATGTTTTTAAATTATTTTTAAATGAAAGTTAATAGATGAGTTTATATATTAAGAAGACGAATATCGATGTTTATATCCTTATGTCTTTTCTTTGATAAGGCACATAACCTATCTCATTAATTACATTAATTACAATATTACTCACCCAATCTAACAAAGGTTTTCTATAACCTAATTTATGAAGCAAGAACCTCCAAAATGGAGCTTTTAACCCAGCACCAGCAGCTAAAGGATGTCCACCACCACCTAACTTTTCTGCATATTTTCTGACCTCAATCAAATTACTCCTAAATGATATAGCCTTACCATTAATAGAAGCAAATACTACAGCGTTATATCTATTCATTAAGAACTGTGATGCATAACTTATATCTGGCGGACCTTTCCATCTTACAGCGACAACAACATTCTTTCCATTTATATTAAGAACTCTAATATATTTTGGTAATTTCTCATATCCTTTTAATTCTTTATCTATTTGATCTACGAGAATTTTCTCAAACTCTTCATCCCATAATATTCCTTGATAAAACTTTTTTATAAGATACTCCTTCCAACTATAATCTCTGTTAGATTCAACAACTCTTCTTAGTTTCTCCCCCATAGGGTCATCATGTAACCAAATATCTACAGAACAATCTGCACTAGTTAATTTCTTAGAAAACTCGTCGTTAGGATTTAAATATTTTACAATAACTCCAGCACCACAAGTAGAAGTATCATGATAAACTTCTACGCCAATATCTGAAAGCGTTTTCTTCCATTCTTCTTTCCAAACATGATGATCAAACCATTGAATTTTTGCTCCTTGTGAAATTAGCCTCTTTAAGCTTTGAAGTATACTATCAAACGTTGAGGCATTAATACCAATGTCTGCTATCATTATGTTATTTACTCCTCTTAATTCCAACTTACTCAAAAAGTTATGAATCTTAGTAGGTTCAGTAAAAAATACTTTTTTAGGAAGATCATTTACAGCTCTAGCGTATACGGCAGCAGATGCAGTACCATCAAAATCATTATGCACTATAGCGTAATAATCCATAACCAATAAACCTACATTCTAGTAATAAATTTTACTCCAGATGAGTCGGTAATTTTTCCTTTATATAGAAAATCTACTTGTCTTAGTGTTGCATAGTAGTCGAATTCCGTTATCGCTGAAATCCCGTCTTTTACCATAACTACATTATACCATCTTAACGCAGCACTTCCAGCAGTATGTAAAACACAAATATTCGCTACTGTACCAGTTACTATTATATTCTTAATTCCTTTAACCCTTAAAATATAGTCTAAGGGTGTCTCAAAGAAAGCATCATAACGATATTTCTTTATTATAAAATCATCTTTTTCTGGTTTAAGCTCTTCTACTATTTCAGCTCCCCAAGTACCAGCTAGTGCATGTTCTCCCCAAATTTTAAATTCTGGGTCATCTTTCATGTGCCAATCTTGAGTATATATTATCAGAGCATTTGCATTTCTTGCCTTATCTATTAGATTCCTTATTGCTGGTATTGTAGTCTCTGCATTAGGAACATATAATTTACCTTCCTTTCTTACGAAATCATTTTGCATATCTACAATAAGTAATGCTGTGTCAGAGGGAGAAAGTAAAACTTCTTTTTCCTCTGGAATTGGAGGTAGTTCAACTTTCATAATTTATAATACGAACACATGTTTATTATTCTTTTTTCTTCAAATCTTTTGAAAGTTTATCCGCGAGTTTCAATACTTTAGGATATCCTTTCTTAGCTAAATCTATTACGTCAGAAAGATCCGTCTTATTACCTATGCTAAAAAAATACTTTCCTACTTTTACACCTAACTTTTCACCATGAAGAATAACATAAGTTATATTATTTTCTACTACTAGATCTCCAGTTAACCTAGATTTAGCCACACCTATAGTCGGTTTATCTAATAAAACACCAATGACTGTAGCTATCCCACTCTTTCTAGGATGTGTTAAGCCATGTCCATCTACTAAAATTAAATCACACTCATATTTTTCCACAGCTTTTATCATCAAGGGAGCTTCTCTTACGAAAAGAAATGTTGGTATATAAGGAAAAAAGACATCCCCTTTTACGAGATTATATTCAATTTTTCCTTCTTCTTCTTTTACAGCAACAGCATATCCAATATTTCCCTTATAAGCAATATCTGTTCCACAAATTCTTTTAACATTTTCTATTCCAAGATGCTGAATTTTCACATTTTTTGCTATTAACTTTTGAAATTTTATAAGAAAATCTATAATATAGTCCTCCATTTCTCCTTCATCTTTTCAAGTTGTAAGAGAAACAATTGTTGCTCATAAGTTTGTACAGCCCCGGGCCTATAATTTCTTACTTCTTCAATTGCTTCTCCACTATCTAAATCTTCCTCGAACATTAAATACCCTGCTATAATTGTTCCAGTTCTTCCAATACCACCAACACAGTGAACAAGATTTGCATAACCTTTTTTTAACCATTCATAAATTCTAAGGAACTGATCGAAAGTTGGTGCATAACCATCTGGTATTGGTTCATGTAAAAATTCAAATCCTTTCTCTCTTAAGAGAGAGAAATAATAATCCATTGAACCCCAAGCTTCTTCTATTTCCCATTCTTCTGGTAAAATAAGAATTCTTTTTACTCCTTCTCTTTTCCATTCATCTAGTTCATCTTCTGTATAAGGTATGGGAGATCCGCCAATTATACCTTTTCTAACCCAGTACATCATTCCTCACTCAGCAGATCCGCTGTTCTTCATCACAATTTATTAGGATATACACAAATTTTAAGATTATGATTAGACTGTCAACTGGTATACCAGAATTTGATAAACTTATAGAGGGAGGGATACCTCAAGGATTCTTTGTTGCAGTTACTGGAGAGCCTGGTACTGGGAAGACTATTTTCTCTTTACATTTTATTGCTGAGGGACTTAGGGAAGGAGATAACTGTATATATGTTACTACTGAGGAAAGTAGAGATTCGATTGTAAGACAAGCAAAGCAGTTTAATTGGGATTTCGAAGAGTATATGGAGAAGAAACTGATTATCATAGATGCATTAATGAAAGAAAAAGAGGATGAATGGAGTTTAACAGAGCTGAATGCTGAGGAGTTAGTGAATAAAGTTATAGAAGCTAAACAAAAATTAGGGACTGGAAGAGCAAGACTAGTTATTGATTCAGTAAGTGCCCTATTTCTTGATAAACCCGCTATGGCTAGAAAAATAAGTTATTACTTAAAGAGAGTATTAAATAAATGGAAGTTTACTATTTACGCTACGTCGCAATATGCAATTACAACATCGCAAGCCTTTGGATTTGGAGTAGAACATGTAGCTGATGGAATAATAAGATTTAGAAGAGCTATAAAGGACGGAATGTTGCATAGATACGTTCTCATAGAAAAAATGAGACAAACTAATCATGATAAATACGTTTGGGAGATTGATATTAAGCCAGGAAAAGGAATTGTATTACTAGGTAAAATAAACGAGAGAAGAGAGGATTATGCATTACCTCCTAAAGTTATGCAAAAGATTAAGGAAGCTAATGAGGATAAAATTACATAACTATTTCTTGCAAGCTTCTATGAAATTCTTAAATACTTCTATGCCTTTTTCGGTATGCTTAACTTCTGGATGAAACTGCACTCCAAATATTGTATTGTCCTTATTTACCATTGCTTGGACTTTAGCATTTTCACTATTTGCTAAAATTCTGAACCCTTGAGGTGGAGAAATTACTTCATCGGTATGACTTTCCCAGGCATTAATAGATGGTGATAATCCTCTTAAGATGGTATCTTCATCGTTTATGTTCACTTTTACTAATCCATACTCTGGTTTTGTTGCCTTCGTTACTTCACCACCTAGAACCTTTGCTAATAATTGATGACCTAAGCAGATGCCTAGTTTAGGTTGAGAAGTTCTAAGGACATAATCTACAGCATTACCCATTTTGTTTAACTCTGTAATAACCGAATAAGGACCTCCGCCAAAAATTATACAATCATAATCTTTTAGAATTTCAACCGGTTTTTCTGGAGTTATAAGAACAGCATTTAAACCTAGATATTTTAAGTCTTTGACTATTAAGTGATTATATTGACCTCCAAAATAAATTACAGCAATTTTCACACTTGAAAGTTCATTTTCAAAAATATAAGCTTTGGGTCAGATTAAATAAATATGAATGAATGTAAGGCTGCAGTCGTTGCTCTTATTTCTGCAAATGGTAAAATACTTTTAATCAAACGAAAAGAAAACAAAAATGATCCTTGGAGCGGTCATATTGCATTGCCTGGAGGAAGAAGAGAAGGAAATGAAGAATGCTCATTCACTGCAATTAGAGAGTGTTTAGAAGAAGTAGGAATAAGACCATGTAACTTAATTGAACTAGGTATTTATTATCCAAATAATATGCCTACGATGCTGGTTAAAGCTTATGTAAGTTGTATTGATAAAGAAGTTACATTGCAAATTCAAAAAGAAGAAGTTGATACAGCTTTTTGGGCAGATATTAACAAACTTGAAAAAGGGAAGGGGGACGAATATTATTTTAATGGTTATCGTATTTGGGGTATGACATATAGAATATTAAGGGATATTATAGACAAAAAAATATACGAAAAATGTATTCAGCCAGGCAACAATACATCATAATTCAGTGCCGTTGCCTTTCATCATTTTAGTAGTAATTTCTCGTATTCCTTAACATATTCCACACTTCTTCTGAAATCTGAGAACAATTTCGATGCTTCTAGTACATCTTCTTCTTTTATCACATTTCTACCGTTTCTTTGTGCAATTACATAAGAAGGCTCAAGGAGCTGGACGGAATATCTTAAACTATATTCTACGCCTAGCTTCGTTAAAGTCTCTAACGCTTTCTCTTCTAGATGAACATCAATTTCGTCTGCTCTTATTTTTAGAATTTCTCTTATTTCATCAGCAGTATATGGTCTTGTAGGTATTATTAGTAATCTATCGAGTAGATCTAGTGGCATACCGTGTGGAGATTCTATGTCGGTACCCCTTATTTTTGTTATACCTCTATTAGTAGCTAAAATTAATATTGGTGCTAGGTCAGCTTCTAATGCTTTAGTTAAGAATGAGAATGCTTCTATATCTAACATATGTGCATCATCAATAAATAATACACCAGGTACGAGTTCAGCTTCTCCCCTATTTATCATATCTTTTACTAATTTATCTACACTTTCTCTTATCTCACTGTTTATTTCTCTTTCTGTAAAGAAACTAAATAACGCTGTTATAGAAATATTTCTAGCTGCTACGTTTAAATCTAAATCATGTAATGTTACAGTTATTGTGGTTTCTTTTTCCTTCTTAACCGGGCCAGTAGGAATATCAACTTGTCTAATAGTTTCTATATCATAAGTTTTAGCTCCTTCAAACCCCTTAGCCTTACCAACTTTACTTACCTCTCCAGTTTGAGCGTCGATCCATATTACATCTCCCTTTTTTACATTAAGTTGAACTAGTTGTTCAGCAATGCTATCTCCCACATTTAGTGTTTTCTCCTCATCCTTAGTAGCTAGAACTATTTGTGCTTCTCTAGGCATAACAGCATAAGGATTTAATCTACTTCTTGCTACTTTTAATTTTACATCCTTTACTACACCTTCATAAACAATTCTCCTTTGCTTAATCCTAACGCCTATTGATTTTCTAATAGCTTGTGTGAGTATTTCTGTCTTCTTTAACTCTGTCGAATAAACTTCAGAAGCATTCATTGTAGTAAAGGGTGTGTCTTCTCCAAGCTCTTTGGCTATTGCAACAGCTAAGGCCGTTTTTCCAGTTCCAGGAGGGCCTACGAATAGTACCCCTTTTCCGGCCATTTTACCTTGTTTGATAAGTTGAACGACAATACCTGCAGCTTCACGTGCTTCTGTTTGCCCAACTAGACCATCAGCCTTAAATTTGGCTTTTCCTTTTTCATCTAAACCTAATCCAGAAATATGACTATGAATACTTGCTCTTTCGCGTTCAATCTTTCTTATCTCTCTAATCTCTGCCATATTCGTTATATTATATATTACTATAAGCTTTTGAGATTATCCTTTTAAGTTACTAACATGAAAATTATATGTAGTGATGAAGACCTTTGGTACTGATATGTGCTGAAGTGGCGGCTGTCTGAGGTTTGAGATATGAAACCTATACATTTATCAGTGGGTAGATTTAATATAGATATTATTGTAAATATAGAAAAAATGCCTGATACAGACGAGTTTCTAACTACTGATTTAATGGAAATTATGCCAGGTGGTGCTGCAGTAAATTATGCTGTAGCTATAACAAAGTTAGGGCATAGTAGCAAGTTATTAGCAAAAGTAGGGAAAAACACTATAACTCAGAGTCTAATGGAGAGTATAGCTGAAATGGGTGTAGGACTTGATTATGTAGAAGAGACTAATGCTCCACAAAGTATGGCATTAATATTCTTAAGAAAGAATGGCAAGATTTCTATGGTAAGAAAACTTGGTGCTTCAACATTAATTACCCAAGAAGACGTGAAAAAGTATTTTGGACTTTTCGATACTATCCATTTTGCCTCAGTTCCTCCAAACATAGTTGTGAGAGATCCGATGGCAAGATTAATCTCTTATGACCCTGGCCCCTTCAGTAAAGATGTTAATGAAGTAGATGTTGATGTACTTTACCTAAATGAGAAAGAAAGTAAGGCAATTAATTTAGATAAGATTAGAGCTAAAATCATTGTAATTAAAATGGGAGAAAAAGGAGCGAAAGTAATTACTGAAAATCAAGAGTGCTATGTTGAAGCATACAAAGTAGACAATATTGTAGATACGACTGGTGCAGGAGATGTTTTTGACGCTACGTTCAATTACTCTCTTTTAGAAGGATTAAGTATTGAAGAAGGATTAAAATTAGCTGTGACCGCATCTGCAATTAAGATACAAAGGCTTGGCGGAATAAGCTCACCAAATCTTAATGAAGTGCATGAAGCACTAAAAATCTATGAGCCTAAGGTAAAATGTATATGATAATATTGTTTGTGGATTTTGATTATTTCTTTGCTCAAGTAGAGGAAGTTTTAAATCCTCAATATAAAGGAAAACCTCTTATAGTCTGTGTTTATTCTGGTAGAAATGAGAAAAGTGGAGCTGTAGCGACAGCTAATTATGAAGCTAGGAAGTTAGGAGTAAAAGCTGGAATGCCTATATCAAGAGCAATGGAATTAGCACCAAATGCAATATTCGTTCCAATGCACAAAGAAGTATATACTGAGGTTTCTAATAGAATAATGAGCATAATCAGTAGCTATTCGGATAAAATTGAAATAGCTAGCATAGACGAGGCCTACATCGATATAACTAGCAAGGTGAAAAATTTTGAAGAGGCGATAGAATTAGGAAAAAAATTAAAACGAGAAATAATGGAGAAGGAAAAGATTACAGTAACAGTTGGAATCGCACCAAATAAGGTTTTTGCAAAAATCATTGCAGATAGAGTAAAACCAAATGGATTAGGAGTAGTAAAACCAGAAGAAATAGAGGAGTTCATCAAAAGTATTGATATAGATGAGGTTCCTGGTGTAGGTAATGTTATTTCTGAAAGACTTCATTCATTAGGTGTAAATAAGTTGATAGATATTTTATCTGTTTCATTTGATAAATTAAAAGAAGAGATAGGGGAAGCTAAGGCATTTTATCTTTATAGATTAGCCACAAACTCTTATTTTGAGCCGGTATTAAATAAAGAAAGGGTACCGCATGGAAGATATTTGACATTACCTAAAAATACTAGAGATATAAAAGTGATAGAACTTTATCTGAAAAAAGCTATAGATGAAGCATACAACAAAATAGAAGGTATACCTAAGAGAATGACTGTGGTAACTATCATGCAGGACTTAGACATCGTAAGTAAAAGTAAAACTTTTAAAACTGGTATAAGTAAAGAGAGAGCTTATACAGAATCAATTGAATTATTAAAACAAATTTTACAAAAAGATAGTAGATTAGTTAGAAGAGTTGGAGTAAGATTTGATAATATATACAAATCGAAGGGATTAGACGTTTTCTTCAATAGTTAACTGAACAACATTTCTCACTTTAGTAACATCGATTCTTCCAAATTTAGCAACATAATTTATAAAACCTTTAACACCCCTCTCATTAATATTAGCATCCTTTAGCACGCTTATGTTGACAAATAAAGGTATTCTGTTACTTTTCAGATACTTATCTATTTTTATTAAGTTGCTGATCTTTTTGAAATCTTCTTCTATTCCCTCAGCTGTAACAATAATCTTATCCCCCCTTATTATAGTCTCCATATAATCAATTTCTCCGAATTTATCATAAACTAGAACAAATCTAGCTAGTCTTCCTCCTTCAACGTCTTCATAAAAATTTAATGCTAATACGAAATCACCGTTTCGGGTAATTGGAATAATTATTAACTCTTCTGTGCCTATAATTTTGGCAATAGCATTTATTTTCACACGCATTCCTATATTCACCAGTCATGATTGAAATAGACGGTTCATTTGGTGAAGGAGGAGGACAAATTTTAAGAACATCTTTAACACTTTCAGCATTAACTAAGAAACCATTCAGAATATATAAAATTAGAGCAAATAGACCAAAACCTGGTTTACAAAGACAGCATCTTACAGCTGTTGAGGCAGTAAAAAAATTAACTAATGCTAAAGTAAAAGGAGACTTTGTAGGATCAACTGAACTAGTTTTCGAACCTGAAGATATAGTAGAAAAAGGAGACTTTGAATTTGACGTAGGAACTGCGGGAAGTGTAACCTTAATTCTACAAACAATACTGCCTTTATTAATTAATAGGAATATAAAAGTTACCATTAAAGGAGGTACGGATGTTCCTAAATCTCCTTCAATAGATTATATACGATTAACCTTTCTCTCTCTGTTAGAAAAAATAGGAATTAGAGTAAATTTAATACTTATTAGAAGAGGACATTACCCAGAAGGAGGAGGAGAAATCAAAATTACAGAAGTAAAAGGAAACCCTTCTTCATTCTCTTTAATGGAAAGAGGAGAGTTATTAATGATAAAAGGGATCTCCCACGTATCGTCTTTACCATCACACATAGCTGAGAGACAAGCTAAGTCAGCTAAAGAATTTCTTCTCTCAAAAATAAAGATTCCAGTAGAAATAGAAATTGATGTCAGGGAAAATGAAAGAAGTAAGGGCTCCGGTATCGCATTAACAGCGATTTTTGAAAAAACTTTTCTTGGCTCCGACTCTTTAGGAGAAAAGGGTAAAAGGGCTGAAATAGTAGGTGAAGAAGCAGCTAAATCTATCTATGAAGAAATTATAAGCAATGCTACCGTCGATAGACATATGAGCGATATGTTAATGCTATATGCTTCATTATATTATGGCGAATATATAGGTTCTGAACTCACATCTCATGCAAGAACTAATTCAGAGATTATCAAAAAGTTTCTTAATGTGAATATTCAAATTTCTGGCGAAAAACCATTCATTTTTAGAGCTAAGAAGGAATTATGACAGCCCTTCCCAAAATTCTCTCTTGCATTAAATCATTTAAGGCATCATTTATTTCATCTAGATAATAAGGTACGGCAAGAGTTTTTAACTTACCAGAATTATAAAGATTAATTACCCCTTTCATATCGTCCATAGTACCATAAAGAATTCCTTGTACTTTAAGTCCTCTTAACACTAATAATTGTTCTGGAATGGATAATTGTCCTCCAAATTCGCCTACTATTCTAAGTTCACCTCTTCTATCTAAAAGCCATGCTACTTCATCAAGAGTTTCGTCAGATCCTACAAAATCTATAATATAATCAAATTTTTTTCCTACTATAGAAGTATATAATGATGGAAAAGTTTTTTTCCTATAATATACATGATCAGCCCCAAGTTCTTCAGCTTTAGCCAACCTTGTTGGATTACGACTAACTACACTTACTTCGGCTTTAAGACTTTTTAAAATTTGTATTGCCAAAAGTGCAACAGCTCCAGTCCCAACAACTAAAACCTTATCACCTTCTTTTATACCTCTAGTTGCACTATATGCTGTTACTCCAGCATCTGCCAAAGGGGCTAATTGAATTGGGTTACCTTCAACTCTCATAAGGAAATCTTCATCGGGTACTTTCACATATTCTGCGAATCCCCCATTTAAATGAACTCCCAACACTTTTACTCTTTCACAGAATTGATAATACCCCGCCTTGCAATGTTTACATTCTTTACAACCAAAAGCATTGTATACCATAACTAAATCTCCTTTTTGGAATTTTGTTCCTCCTTCAACTACTTCACCTATTATTTCATGACCTAAAATAATTGGGGTATTAACGGGTACTTCGTATTGCCAGTCTCCCATTATTACATGTAAGTCCCCATGACAAACACCAGTAGCTTTAACCTTTAATAATACTTCCTTATCAGACTCTAAACGGGGCAACTGAACATCTTCTATGCTTAATGGTTTACCTATTTCTCTGAAGACAGCAGCTTTCATGTTACCATCCAGACTTGAGATAAGAATTAATTTCCCACTCTGTTATTTCTTTTTCGTAATCTTCAATTTCTTTCTTCTTCAATTCAATGAAGGTATCTACTAATTCTTTTCCAAGGTAATATTTTAGTTTTGTATCACTATCGAGCTTATATAACGCCTCCTTAAGATTTGTCGGAAGAGTGCTAACTTCATAGTTAACATCAATATCAAGTCCTTTCTCTATTCCATCAATCCCAGCAAATATCATTGATGAAAGTAATAAGTATGGATTAGCTAAGGGATCAGCTAATCTAAATTCGAAAACACCTAAATCTCTATATGTAGATGGTATTCTAATTATAAAATGTCTTTCATTCCCTATACCAGCAACATTGGGTGTAACTACTTCTCTGTATCTCTTATAAGAATTTATGGTTGGGGCAGCTATAGCCAGTATAGAGGAAATATGTTCTAATATACCAGCTAAGAAAGAATATAGTATCTTGCTTAATCCTAATCCTCTAGGATCCGAAGTATCAACACCTACAGACTTATTCTGTGTGTCAACCAATTTTATGTAAATATCCATGCTACTACTTGGGTACTCTTTAAATGGTTTTGGCATAAATGTTGAATATAAATGGTATAGTCTCGCAGTATCTCTAATGATTTCTCTAGCTGTAATCAAGGAATCTGCTTCTTCTAATGCCTCACCCATACTGAAAGTTATTTCGTACTGTCCTGGTGCATAATGCTTATTTATATATTGAACTTGAATATTTACACTTTCTAAATATTTAATAAGGTCTCTAAGAAAATTCTGTTGTTCCATAAGTCCTTCAGATGAGAACGCTCTAGCTTCATCTGCTGGAACTGGCTTCCCGTCTTTGAAATTAATTAGGTAGAAAGTAGGTTCAAAAGCAACTTTGATATTATAACCAAGTTCAGCAAGTTTATCAATTGATCTTGTTAATAACGATCTTGTGCATAAGGGATGAGGAGAATTATCTTGTGTAGTCAAGAAAGATAATACTCTAGCTGTTCTCTCTAAATATGGTATTAGTACGAATGTACTTATATCTGGAACTGCAAAAATATCGCCATATCTTTGCTTTATTGGAGTATCTTTATAATCAAGATAAAGAAGTGCTTCTGAATACTCTATACCTTTATTTAATGATTTCTCAAACTCAATCCTTCTCAAAGACCTTCCTCTACTGTTTCCTAAAATGTCAGCAAATACTACTCTAACGTAATCTACCCTTCCACTTTTTAGAACTTCGAGGACTTCATCTCTAAGCAACTTTCTCACAACTAATTAACTTATTCAATTTATAAGCATTAACGAAAACGACTAAAAATCTCACCAGCATATATTACTGCGTTAGAATATTCACTAAAAATTCCCCTTTCTATTACTTTTCCTTCAATTTCTAATTCTACTATGTACATGTATGTGTTATTTTTCTTTCTTCTATGAAATTTAATCGTATATACACCAGCATTAACAGTCTTTTTCTGAGAAACTTGATAACCTAATAACATTATTGTGTAAATATCCATTATTTTCTTATATCTACAACTACATGATAAACTTTTGGTTTTACACTTCTCACAATCCTCGCAAAAATTACGTTTGGATACATATCTTTTATCTTGTTTAAAGGATCCTCACCCTCTACTTCAGTAAATAAATGAATTATTCCACCACTTTTCACATGATCCCACGCTACTTTAAAAGCTTCTTCAGCTTTCTCTGGCAAAGGGGAAATTATCCTATCAGCTAATGGTAAATAATTTATTTTTTCGAAAGCATTACCATATATTGGAATAACACCGTACGCTTTATTAAGATCAATATTAACCATCATATAGTAATATGCAAAAGGATTAATATCTATAGAATAAACAATCTTTGGTTTTCCTAAGATATAAGATAGGATAGAAAAAGGTCCATATCCAGCGAACATATTTATAATTATCTCACCACTTTTTACTTCCTTAGCTATCCTTAGGTGCTCATATGACAATTTAGCAGAGAAAAAGACCTTTGTTATATCTAAAAAGTACTTGCAACCATGCTCTTTATATATAGTTTCACTTCTTTTTTCACCAGCCAAATGAACTAACGTAGATAATCTATAATCACCATGGGTATCCCTATATCTTCCCCAAACTGCCTTAATATATGTAAGCTTCCTAAGTAATTCCTCAGCAAATGGCTTAACATCTTCTGGGGTTTTATCAAAAGGTATTCCTATTACTGCTATATCACCTATTATCTCTACTCTTTTCCAGAGACCTAATTCTTTCACCAAGTCTTTTATCAATTTCCTCTACCCTCCTTAATCCTTCTTCTACATCCTTTAATCCCACATTTAGAGGTACTCCACCATCTAATACGCTCTCTCCACCTACAAATACAGTTTCTATGTTATAACCAGAATATATCAAGGATTCATAGGGAGAATTATAATCTAATGGAAAAGCTGGCGGTTCTCTATATTCATAGATAATCAAGTCAGCATCACTATTAATACCTAAATAGCCAGCGTTTAAACCAAGTTGCTGATGACCCCAAATGGTTATCGATCTAAAAGCTTCTTCAGGTGTTAACATTAATCTAGTTGAAGCTAAGGCAATCTCTTGTCTTATATCAAATGAAGGAACAAGGTCTAATGCCAAAGATGGTTTATATTCACTTAATGGAAACCTAGAGATTTCTAACGAAGGGGTAAAAGATAAATATATCTTATACTTCTTTATATAATCTAGATCACTTCTTGAACCTCCGCCTAATGCAATTATATTTTCTGGCAGTTCATCTTTTTTAAAACTTGATAAATTAACAGTTCGTTCAACTAGTACAACTATGTTAGTACTTTTTGCTACGTCAAAAACCTCTTTACTAAGGCTTTGGTCACATAATTTTAAAATAACGTTGTTACTTCCAGAGTGCGACCATCTGTTATACATCGCTTTAAACTCCTTTTCCCAATTATCCGGAGAGTTATTACACCCTACTGGGATAGCAATAATTGGTCTTAAACCTACATTAGTTACAGCTCTAGCTACGGGGTCTGGATATTTATCGCTAAATACAACAGTGGTAACGCCGGATCTTAACAAATGATATGCCCCTAAAAGAGCTAAATGATATACATCATTATTACTCATAACTGAAAGAAGATCATTAGCATTAATTTTTCCATAAAATATTCTAAATCTAAAAGGATATAAAGTAATGAAAGTATGGATAGAAATAAATCCAGGTGAGAGAAGCCTATCCCATCCGCCTATATCTAACTCAGCATCCTCATAACCAGCTAACTCTTCATTACTTACAACTTCTATTTTTCCTTCATTAACACCAACGTATACTTTCTTTAAGGGATTATCTGCCCCTAACGCTATTCCAGCTCTAATTATACTTTTCATTTGAACAACACCTAAATAATATTATATGAACTATATCAAGTTACTCGAGGAGGAATTAAATACTAACTATCAAGTAGATTCTCATATTCAACTAGATGAGGCGTATATAATAGGATCTGGAGATTCTTACGCTAGCGGTTTAGTCATAGAAGGGAAAAGTAAGAGGAAAATAACAGTTTTAGACCCTTATGAGGCATTAGAGGTTAATATTACTAAACCAACTGTTATCGTATCTGTCTCTGGAAAAACAAGGTATAACGTAATTCTAGCTAAAAAGTTAAGAAGTAAGGGCGTTAAGGTTATTGGAATTACAGCAAATTCGGAATCACCACTTGCTAAAGAAGTTAATGACGTCGTTATATTACCTTATAGGCCCAAAGCTAAACTTCCAGGTTTTTTATCCTTCCTAATGTCATTATCAGCTCTTTATTCTATGTTTAGATTTGAAGAAGATAAAGAGAGAGTAAATAAAGTTATTAACCTAGATAATAGTCCCTTCTTTATAGGTAAATCGGAAAATTATGGCGTAGCATATTTCAGTAGTTTAAAAATGGCTGAAGTTTTTGGTATACCATCTAATTACGAAAGACTCGAATTATTTGTGCATTCTCCTATATTCTCCTCAAGAAATAGAAATATTATAATATTATCTTCTGGTGACGAGAGAGAAAATAAACTATATAAAATGATTGATTTTACGATAGTAGAAGAGACTGGATGCGTAGGTGCGTTCTGTAACACTAGAGTTATTTTATCATCAATAATTTATAAAATGAAAAGAGATAATTGGAATAGAATCTATTTCCTTGAAGATGAAAAGATCCTAAATATTAGTTCTGAGATGATATATTGATGAAAGTACTAGATTTAAGACAAAGTGATACTAAGTGTGGAAGTAACTCTCCTGCTCTAAGTATAATGAGGTTTTGGCTTAGTGAAGGAGGGAATCAGGAAATTGAAATTATAGCGTTAAAGGGATTACAAGCGGATCAAGTTGAAATGTGGGCAGAAGCTATGAAGGAAAAAGGAGTTAAAATATTATCAAAATCTGATGAAGGGGATAAAATCGTATACAAAGTATATCTTCCATAAATCACTTAGGTCTTAATAGATTTTTTTACAATCTAAGTTAAATTGTCTAAGCCAATGAAAAAGCATTTTAGAAGTGAATTAGTTTATATATTTATGAACTATCTTGCATTAGCGAAATATAGCAGTTTAGTAATTCTTCTTGTTTCAGCTATAGTTTATGTATTTGGAGATCCAATAATAAAGTTACTCTCCTATCAAGGGCCTATTTTGGGTAGCGGAATTCTAGGATGGTATGTACTAAATTCATCTAGTAAGGATAAATACGTAGAGGACGATCAAGGTGAGAGAATACCAGTAATTTCAATAGCATTAAGAAAATACTCAATAATAGCCTTTGTAGTAAGTTTAGCAATTATAATCCCTTGGTTGACACCATATATGTTTAGGATTGAAGAAGAAAATCAGATACTTTTTGCTGGATCATTTACTTCTATGGCTATTGCCGGATTTTTAATAGGCTATTTTATATCATCATTTAAATTTATAGAGAAAATAATAATATATAGTCTAGGTTTTTTAGCTGATATTTTATACTTCTTTATAGTTTATGATGCAGCTAACATGTTTGGTTTCCCAGAAACCATCATTGTAAATTATATACTACTTCTAGTGTTCGGTCTGAAATTTCCTGAAGGAATATTATTTGGAGTTTATATAATTAAAAAAGTAAAGGCAATTTGATGGGAAAGGTTTTTATTGTAGGTGCAGGTCCAGGAGACCCTGAGCTAATTACACTTAAGGCTTATAACTTGATAAAAAAGGCTAATGTAATTATTTACGATAGATTAGTTCCAAAGACGTTATTAGAAGATACAAAAGCAGAACTTATATATGTAGGAAAAGAGATAGGGGACTCAAAACTTCAAGATTATATAAATGAACTCTTAGTAGAAAAAGCAAAGACAAATAGCATTGTTGTGAGATTAAAGGGGGGAGATCCTTATGTTTTCGGAAGGGGAGAAGAAGAGTGTATTTACGTATTATCTCACGGAATTGAATGCGAAGTAGTTCCGGGAGTAAGTAGTGCTATTGCAGTGCCGGCTTATGCGGGCATTCCGGTTACAAGCAGATTAACAAACTCCTCTAGCTTTACAGTAATTACAGGGACTAGGGCTGATAATAAAATCATTGATGCAAGTTATATTCCAAGAGAAGGAACTCTAATAATCTTGATGGGAATTCACGTAATAGAACAATTAGAGAGAGTTTTACTCTCAGTGAGAGATTATGAGGAATATGTAGCTATTATAGAGAACGGTACAACTGAAAAACAAAGAGTTATAACGGGAAGGCTAAAAGACTTATCTAAACTAATAATAGAACATAAAATAAGACCTCCTGCAATAATTGTTGTTGGAGATGTTGTGAAATTAAGAGAGAAACTTTGGAAGTTAACTTAAAAACATTATATGAGAACTTTAAAAATATGAAAATTAAAGACCCTGTTTGTGGAATGGATGTAGAAGATTCCACTCCTTATAAGTTTACCTATAAGGGAAAAACTTATTATTTTTGTAGTCCGATGTGCATGGCTGAATTCAAAAAGAGACCAGAAAAATATATTAAATAAGTTTGTTACCTAATTTTGTGTATCCGCCAAAGTTTGGATATGTTATTCCGGATAATCTAAACGAAGCTTTAGAGTTCTTAGAAGAACATCAAGACGCTAGACCATTAGCTGGTGGCCATAGTTTAATACCAATGCTAAAACTAAGATTAATAAGGCCTTCATATATTGTAGAAATCAGAAGATTCTCTAATTTAAGTTATATTACTAAAGATGGTAACTTATATAAAATCGGAGCATTAACTACGCATTATAACATCTCGAAATCATCAATACCTCTACTGAGTGAAACAGCTAGTAACATTGGAGATCCGCAAGTAAGAAATATGGGAACAATAGGGGGTAGTATTTCTCATTTAGATCCTTCCGCAGATTATCCAGCAGCTCTCATTGCAATGGATGCAAAAGTAAAAATTACAAGTAGAAAAGGAGACAGAGTGGTTAACTTTAAATCATTTGCAAAGGACATGTTCACTCCAGATTTAAATCCAGGTGAACTTGTTACTGAAATTCAGGTTCCAACATTTGAAGGTTACAAATTCTCTTATCAAAAGCTAGAAAGAAGAGCTGGAGATTTTGCTATAGTTGGTGTAGCATTACTCCTAAAATTATCTGGTGATGTGATTGAAGATGTTAGAATTGGATTAACAGCAGTAAATAATGTAGCTGTTAGAGCAAAAGGTGCTGAAGAAGAGTTACTCGGTAAAAGGTTAAATGACGAGATAATTGAAAAAGCGGCAACAAGAGCTATGGAGAGTGCAAACCCCACTTCAGATTTAAGAGGCTCTGCTGAATATAAGAAAAAGATGGTAAAAGTTTTAACTAAGAGAGCTATTATTACAGCGTTAAAGAGGTGAAACAGATGAAAATAATCAATAGTGATCAAAAAGTAAAAATTACATTAAAGATAAATGGCGAAAAGTATGAGACTGAAGTTGAACCTAGAAGATTATTAGTTCATGTACTTAGAGAATTAGGATTTACTGGAGTACATATTGGTTGTGATACATCAAATTGTGGTGCTTGTACGGTAATTATGAACGGAAAATCAGTAAAATCATGCACAGTGCTTGCAGTAGAAGCAGATGGAGCAGAAATACTTACAGTTGAAGGATTAGCTAAAGATGGAAAACTTCATCCAATACAAGAAGCTTTCTGGGAGAATCACGCATTACAATGTGGGTATTGCACCCCTGGTATGATAATGGAAGCTTATTGGCTACTTAGGGAAAAACCTAATCCAACAGAGGAAGAAATAAGAGAAGGCATATCTGGGAACCTATGTAGATGTACTGGATATCAAAATATTGTAAAAGCTATTAAGGCTGCTGCAGAGAAGTTAAGTCAGACTCCGTATCAACATCAGTAACAACTTCTACTCCGCATTCAACAAAACATAAATCACTTCTCTTTTTCAATATTTCTCTTGCTCCTATATCTCCAGATAATGAAAAAACTTGTTCGTATAATTTTCTTGAAATTAGAACTGGATTTCCTCTAATATTATTATACACTGGAACAACAGCCGAACAACTTTCTTTGAAATTTATAATAATTTTTCTTATAGTCTCTGAAGTTAATAGGGGCATATCTCCTAGTACTATTAAGACACCATCATAATCTTGAAAGAACCTAACTCCAAGCTTAATTGATTCACTTATACCCAGCATCCATTTAGGGTTATAGATAACTATTTCATTCTTTAAAAATGGTATCAATTCTTCTATATATTTACCAACAATTATTACTCTGTCTAAAAAACTGACTGACTCTATAACTCTTATTATTATCGGTTTTCCCATAAAATTCTGAATAAGCTTATTTTTGCCAAATCGTTTAGCTTCTCCTGCAGCTAGTACAACAGCACCAATTCTCATAAATACTACTATTTGTTATAATAGCTTATGAAATTTGAAGGGGAAGTTCAAGTTCCTATCTCTTCCCAAGAATTATGGGAATATGTCACAAGTCCAGAAAAAATAGCATCATGTTTTCCAGGTCTAAAAAGTCTAAACAAAGAAGGAGACGAATATAAAGTCGTAGGCTCTACCGGTATTGGATTTATAAAAGGAGATTATAAAGCTTCAGTAAAATTCGTCCAAATAGATAAAGAAAATAAAACAGTTACTTTAGTAGCGAAAGGTAACGGATTAAATAGTAATGTAGATATAAATGCTTTAGTTACTGTAATAGACAATCCTACTAGGCTCAAGTATTCTGCTGATGTAAAAGTGAGTGGTATATTAGCTTCAATAGGAGCTAGATTAATGGATTCTGCCGTTAATAAAATTTTAAATGATTTATTTGAATGTATTAAAACAAAGGCGAGTAATAGATGAAATTACAAGGAAAAATTAAAATAAATGATATAAAAAAAGCCGAAATTTTTATTTCTAGTTATTACAATTTACTGCGTTGTGTTCCAGGTATCGAGGATATCGAGGAAAATAGATTTGTAGCAAAAAGCAGAATAGGGTTCTTAACTATTGAAACTGATGGTGAAGTCAAATCTTTTAATAAAGGAGATAATTGGTCTGAAACTGTTATAGAAATATTAGGAGCTGGAGTAAAAGCTACAGTAAGAAGTTTAGTTAGAATTCAGAATCATGAGTTAATTTATGATGTTGATTACGAAGTTGATGTTCAAATCCCCGCATTAAAAAACTTTGTTGAAAAACACGTCTCACAATTAACTAAACAAATTTTAGAGTGTACGGCACAAGCAGTAAGCTAATCTAGTAATTCAGTTATTATACCTAGACCTCTTGTTCTTCCTTCTCTAAACACAAATATTTGATCTTTCTCTATGTATTCTGGCCTGTAAAGAAAAGATAGAACAACTTCTGAGGAATCACCAGTACGTAAATATTTCTTAGTTATTTTTTCAAATTTTACAGCTTGTCTTATAGTGTAAAGGTGTAATGTTGCTACATAACCTTCTCTTATTGTTGTTGGATGATGAAGTACTATTACTTTTGCCTTAAATTTCTTATGAGCTTTAGGATCATTCTTGACTAGCACCATGCCTTTTCTCAACGTATCTTTTTCAACTCCTTGTATTGCAAAAGTCGCAATACTGCCGGAATAAACAGTATCGACAAAAATTCTATTTAGCTGTATAGACTTTACTTTGACTGGTTTAAATTCACCAAACTTTGTAGGACCAATATAATAAATGTCGTTCGTATTTACACTCCCGCGTATAACAGAGCCCAAAATAACAGTTCCAACGCCAGTTACGTTATATATCTCATCAATATAAACTAAGGGAGGTTGCGAAATACTTACTTTCTCTACTTTATTTTTAGGAGGTAACATATTTAGAAACTTTATAAGCAAAGATAGCCCTTCTCCAGTTACATTAGAGACTTTAAATATTGGAACTACTCTTCCAGTTCTCATAGCAAGAATTGCATTTAACAAATCTTCTTCACTCTCTACCTCAATTACAAGTCTATTTATTCCAGGAATTTTTAGAACATTTCTTATATCAGTTATTATCTCATTAATTCTTTCTTTCGGATATTTATCAATTTTAGTTATAACAATAAAAATTGGAAAATGTAAAATAGATGCTACTGCTAAATGTTCCTTCCCCATAGCTGATAAACCGTCATCTGATCCTACAACGAGCATAACATAATCTATCTCGTAACCTAACAAACCTTTAAGCGTAGTTCTTAGATATCTCTCATGACCACCTAAATCTACTAAACGTATAATTTTAGAACTATTTAGTGTTACATCAGCTTCGTCTAACGGGTCTCGTAAGTTCCAATTTACTACTTCCCCATTATCTTTTAAGCCAAGAACTCTTAGTGTTATGGAAGAAGTTCTACCTGATATTACTTCATGGACGTGTTTAGCTACCATTGCTCTCAAAGTACCATTGCCATCGTCTAATTTTCCAAAAATAAGAGCCCCAGTTAAAGTGCTTTTGCCAGCATTCACATGACCCATGACTGCAATATTTACTTGTACCGGTATTTTGTCTCTATGAATTCTAACTAAAACTTCAGCAATATATTTTCCTTTTTTTGCTTCTACTTTCCTTACATGAACTATCTTTGCATTAATAATGGATGATATTTTTGAAAGAATTTCTAAGCTCTTATTCAACTCGTTCTCTGTTAATCCTAATACTTCACCATTATCGCTAACACCAATTATATAGAAAGCCTCTCCTCCTCCTTCTTCTAATCTATACTTCATTTGAGACGCTAACTCTTGTAATCTACTTTCATCCTTACTGGTAAGAATAAGTTTATACTCAATCTTACCATCTTCACTTTCTCTAGGATAGTTCATCTCACCACTTTTATCAATAAATAATTTGTACTAGGGTTTAAATTTTATAATTGAAGATAAATGAGTGAGCC
Organism: Sulfurisphaera tokodaii str. 7; assembly: GCF_000011205.1. Taxonomy (NCBI): domain Archaea; kingdom Thermoproteati; phylum Thermoproteota; class Thermoprotei; order Sulfolobales; family Sulfolobaceae; genus Sulfurisphaera; species Sulfurisphaera tokodaii. The sequence goes on along the minus strand of NC_003106.2, from coordinate 549,515 downwards.
TAAATTACTCTATGAAGGAAAACACATTTGCCCGGTATGCCATAAAGAGACTCTAGTAATTAAAGAGTACGTTTATGAGGCTCCTAAGGTAGGCAAGTTAGAATTATCAGTTTGGGAGTGTGAAAATTGTGGATTCAGAGTAAGAGATGTAAAACCTTTCGAAACACTAACTCCTATAAAGTTAGAATATAAAATTGAAACAGAAAACGATCTAAATACTATCGTATATAGATCAGCGTTTGCTAGCTTAATAATTCCAGAGTTAGGTGTTGAGATAACAGCTGGCTCTGCTTATCAAGGAATTATAACAACTGTGGAAGGTATATTAGAAATCATTATAGATCAAATAAATGAGTGTAATGAAAAAACGTGTAAAGATATATTTGAAGCAAAAGAGGGTAAAAAACCATTTACATTGATCATAGAAGATCCTAGTGGATTAAGCTTTATTCAAAGCGAAAAAGTAGTTATAAAAAAATTAGATAATTCTACTCAACCTTAATTTCGGTACCAGCTTCTTGGTGCTGTTTCTTCTTCAAAATTACTTGTAATACACCATTATTATACGTAGCTTTAGCACTTTTATCATCAACCTCAGTAGGTAATTCTACCTCTTTATAATACTTTCTATCTTCACCTTGTGCTTGTATGATCAACTTATTTCCAGAAATTTTTACTTTAATCTGATCTTTATTCACGCCAGGTACTTCAGCTATTACTCTAACTTCATCATTTTTCTCTATAACATCAACTAATGGTTCTCTTTCTTCACTTACTATAGGTTTCCCCTTAAAATTCCTTACGTTTCCAAATTCTTCAATTTTTGGTTTTCCGTCTGGCCCTACTGTTATTCTAAATCCATAAACGTAAGGACCGTAAACTTTAGCACCTTCTTCACTACCTAATCTCATAAACTCTCTTTCAAATCTCTCAAATTCCTCCTCTATTTCTCTAAAAAGTTCATCAAATAAATCGAAAGGATCTCTATATTTCCTTGACATTGTTGATCCCAATAATATATATCAAACTGAAGTTAAAAAATCATTTATTCTCTCGGCTGAACTAACTCCAGTAAAACACCCATCACACTCTTAGGGTGAACAAACGCAACTAAATGCCCTCTAGCACCAGGTCTTGGCTTTTTATCAACTAACTGAATTCCTTGAGATTCTAACTCCTTAAGTGAAGACTCTATGTTTTCAACTTTTATAGCTAAATGATGTAAACCCTGACCCCTATTTTTAATGAATTTAGCTACAGTATTATTCATATCTTCATGGTTAATAGGTTCTAATAATTCTATTGCTGTTTCGCCTTCTTTACCAGTTAAAAATGCAACCTTTAAGCCTCTATCCTCCAACACTTCTCTATGTATAACCTTCATTCCCAACTTTTCAGTATAAAATTTTATTGCTTCCTCTATATTTTCCACAGCAATACCTATATGATCTATATTTTGTGTCTCCATCAATTGTATTTTTACATTTTTGACTTAAAAGTTTGTTTAAAAAAGCAAAAGTTTTAAGTGTTTAAACATATATAAATGCGGGATTTAGATTTGGATACTGAGGAGAAAATTAAAGAAAGTTACCAGCAGTGGGAGGAAAAAGTTCTAAAGCCATGGTTGAGCAAAAGACCTGAAAGAAAACAATCATTCTCTACTCCCTCGGGAATTGAAGTTAAGAGATTATACACACCATTAGACCTTAAAGGTTCTTATGCCGAAAAAATAGGTTTTCCAGGTGAATATCCCTTTACCAGAGGAATTTACCCTACAATGTATAGGGGAAGATTATGGACAATTAGACAATATGCAGGGTTTGGATCCGCTGAAGACACAAATGAAAGATTTAGAAAATTACTACAAGCAGGACAAACTGGTTTAAGTATGGCATTTGATTTACCAACACAGTTAGGATTAGACCCTGATCATATCTTAGCGTTTACAGAAGTTGGTGTTGTTGGAGTTTCAATGTTCCATTGGAAAGAAATGGATATAGTGATGAGTGGCATACCTTTAGATAAGGTAACTACGTCAATGACAATCAATGCCACAGCAATAGAATTGCTTTCAATGTATGTAGCTACAGCTGAAGCAAGAGGAATTGACAAGAAAGTTTTAGATGGAACAGTTCAGAATGATATTCTAAAAGAATATATAGCGAGGAAAAACTTTATATATCCGCCAGAACCGTCTATGAGATATGCAATAGATTTAATAGAATATTCAGCTAAAAACATACCAAAGTGGTATCCAATAAGTATTAGTGGATATCACATTAGAGAAGCTGGTGCTGATGCAATACTTGAGGTAGCATTTACACTAGCAGATGGAATTGAGTATGTAAGAAAGACAATGGAAAGAGGAATTCCAGTAGATGAATTTGCGCCTAAACTCTCATTCTTCTTCGCTGGATATACTAACATTTTTGAAGAAGTGGCAAAGTTTAGGGCGGCAAGGAGAATGTGGGCCAAAATAATGAAAGAATGGTTTGGTGCTAAAAAACCAGAATCAATGATGTTAAGATTCCACACACAAACTGGCGGTGCCGAGTTAACAGCACAACAGCCAGAAATAAATATCATTAGAACTACTTTACAAGCTTTAGCTGCTGTACTAGGAGGAACTCAAAGCTTACACGTAAATTCCTATGATGAAGCCTTAGCTTTGCCAAGTGAGAAAGCGGCTAAGATTGCTATAAGAGTTCAGCAAATTATTGCGTATGAGAGTGGTGCTGCTGACACAATAGACCCATTAGCTGGATCTTATTACATTGAAGCACTAACAGATGAAATTGAGGAGAAAGCATGGAAAATAATTGAAAAAATTGAGAGTATGGGGGGCATGATGAAGGCTATTGAAAAAGGTTATCCACAAGCAGAAATTGCTGAAAGTGCTTATAGGATTCAAAAGAAAATTGAAAGTGGAGAAATGGTTAAAGTAGGTGTAAATATGTTTTATGAACCAGATTGGATTGGAACTACTGAAGTATTTAGGGTTAATCCAGAAGTGAGAAATAGAGTTCTAGAGAGATTAAAGAAATATAGAAGCGAGAGGGATGAAATAAAGTGGAGAGATTCACTAAATATGTTAAGGAAAGCTGCAGAAAAAGAAAATGAAAACTTATTCCCATACATTTTAAACGCTATAAAAGCTGGTGCAACAGTAGGAGAGATTAGCGGAACTTTAAGAGAAATATGGGGAGAATATAGGGAACCATCTATTTTCTAAGTTTTCTCAAAATATCAAAATATTTTTCCTTTTTATCTATTGGTGCATTTGTGTTTTCTCTTACTACTTCCCATTTATCCCATGGAAAAATGATCCATTTATCTAATATTTTATAATAATAATCAGGATATTTCCTAGACCAAGGTTTCACATATACCGTAGCTGATCTAATGAGAGAAGGATTATACATAGTTATGATGTTACCTACAGCATCTAATGTTTCACCAGTATCTGCTACGTCATCTATTATTAGAACCTTCTTATTTTCTAAGTTATCTACATAAACAGCTTTTATTACTGGTTTTCTTTCTCTAGACTCAATTCCTTTATAGAATTTTATATCTATGTATTTTATATTTCTAATCCCTAATGCGTCTGCGACTAATTTAGCTGGTATTACTCCACCAGTTAAGATAGCAACAATAACGTCTGGCACAAAGTCATCATTAACCATTTTCTCTACAACATCTAAAATCCCTTCTTCTATTTCTTCCCATTTAGGTACATAATATTCAACCATTTAGTATCACCAGAGGAACATACATTTCGTCTTCAGATAAACCACCATGATGACCTTTTAATTTTGCGTAATCATCTGTTTGATCTTTAAAGGAGTATATATACGCTTTGTTATCCGAGGGTACAGCTATAAAATCAGCATTTATATTTTCTGCTCCTACAAGCCTTTCAAAATCCACTTTTTCAAAAACTTTTAATTCAGGGTACTTGTGATAGAGATATGTCTTTAAATCAAATTTTGTTAAGAAAAATAAAGCTCTTGAATCCCCATATGGGGGCAAATATAACATATCTAGAAGTTCAGTATCTTGGTTTAACAGTATATGGGAAGATGCTTCAACATGACCATGATCAGCTGTAATAACGAATATATAATCTTGGTGATGCAAAGCTATTTGTCTAACTCCTTCAAAAATTTCCTTTATAGCTTGCTTTACTGGTAAAGATGAAGGACCATACTTATGAGCTAAAGTATCTATATCTGGTATGTAAAAATAAACAAAATCGTAATCTTGAAGTATATTAGAAAATTCGTATAGCGCATCCCAATATGTTACATACGTTTTTGTTGTAGATACTTTCCCATGGGTTGCTAATGTAAATTCAGTATTATCAATACCTTTGGGTATGACTTCCGCGGTCTTTTTATCTTTTACTTCAGTTAAGTAGCTTTTAACATTTGGAAATGCACTCGAAAACTTGATATTTTCAGTTACAGTATCCCTATTTCCAATTGCTGGATAAGTGAATCTAAGAGCATTAGCTATTCCTCCTAGCCTCTTAGACAAAGTATTATAGCCTAGAATTCCATGTTCACCGGGTAATTGTGCTGTAAATAATGTGGTTAATACTGTTGATGTAGTTGAAGGAAAAACAGTAGTTATCTTGTTTTCACTTTCAAGACCTACAGATTTCAACATGTTGTAACCTAGTCCGTCAAGAAGAATTAATGCCAATTTTTTACCAGAAATATTTATCTTATTTCCCCTACATTCTCTCTTTACTCCAAGAAAATCAGCTATACCACAGGCAAGATTATAAATACTATTCCTCATATAATCTGGGTAAATGAAATTCATACCACTAAAGTTTTATTTAAGTTAATTAAGTTATCCTAAATGAACCCAACAGAAATGTTATTGGTTTTCGCGTATACAGCAGTAGGTTTATCTGTATTGGGTGCTATACTAGCAATAGTATTTAGAATTAAAAGAGGTGAATAGAATTTACGATGTAGTAATTATAGGTGGAGGTCATAATGGTTTAGTTGCAGCATCCTACTTAGCGAAAGAAGGTTTGAAAGTTGCAGTATTTGAAAGAAGAAACGTTATAGGTGGTGCAACAGTAACTGAAGAATTATGGCCTGGAATTAAAGTTTCCACAGCATCATATGTCTTTAGCTTATTTAGAAAAAAGATAATCGACGATCTAAGACTATATGATTTCGGGCTGAAAGTATATTTAAAAGACCCAAGTCTGTTTGTCCCTTTTGGACAGAACAAGAGCATAACTATTTGGACTTCAACTAAGAAAACAGTAAAAGAAATTGAAAAGTTTTCAAAAAAAGATGCCCAGTCTTATGAAAAATTCGTAAAAATTCTAGAAATTTTCTCAGAGATAGCAGATTTCTTAATATTAAATAAACCAATAAACCTCTCTGAAGCAGAAGAATTACTTAAATTATTTAAAGGTTTAAACGTGGACGAAAACACAGCATTGACTATTGCGAGGATGTTTTTCCAGGACGGGAAGTCATTCCTAGATGAATTCTTCGAAAGTGAAGAAGTAAAATCAGCCTTGATAGAAGATTCTGTTGTAGGAACTTACGCTTCTCCCTCTACTCCTGGTACGGCTTATGTATTACTTCATCATAATTTCGGAGAGGTTAATGGAGTTAAAGGAGCTTGGGGTTATGTGGAAGGAGGAATGGGAAATGTATCCAATGCTCTTAGGAGGGTTGCAGAATATTATGGTGCAGAAATTTTTCTTAACTCAGAAGTTGATGAGATAATTGTTAAAAATGGTGAGGCTAAAGGAATAAAATTAAAAAACGGAAAAATAATAGAGAGTAAAATAGTTCTTTCTAATGCTGATCCCAAGACTACATTTCTTAAACTATTAAGAAATGCTGAATTAGATGAAGAATTCATTAGAAAAGTAAATGCACTTAAGACTATCGGTGTATCATTTAAGATAAACGGATACATAGAAGAACTCCCAGATTTTGGAAATGGAAAATCATTAAGACCAGAGCATATAGCTTCAGAACTAATTATACCCTCTGTAAGTTACGTAGAAAAAGCATATTTAGATGCAAAAAATTTGGGCTATTCCAGAGAACCATGGTTATCAATTAACATCCCATCAACTGTGGATCCTACGTTAGCACCTCAAGGGAAGTTTGTCTTCACAATTTTCGGCCAATATGTACCTTATAGTAAAGATCTTGATAAGATTAAAGATAAGATAGCAGAAATCAGTATTGAAAAAGTTAGAGAATTTGCACCCAATTTTAAGCCTATTAAATACGAAATATTAACGCCTCTAGATATTGAAAGAAGATTTGGAATATGGGAAGGGAATATATTTCATCTTGACATGACACCAGACCAATTATACTTCTTTAGACCTCTGATAGGATATTCTAATTATAGGACTCCAATAAAGAACCTATATCTGTGTGGATCTGGGACTCATCCAGGTGGTGGTGTTACTGGAGCACCAGGATATAATGCCTCTATGGAGATTTTGAAAGACATAAAACATTGACTATAATTTAAATATTTGCAAATTCATAATGTTTTTTGAACATGGGAGTTACTCAATTTATTCCATTAATAGAGGTTCTTGGTGCTGTTGGAATTACAATAGTCCTTCTGGTTCTCCTATTCAGAAAGCAGACTCAAAAGTTCATATTATCAGACAAAGCTCTACAAATACAACAAAAGTCTCAGAAAAAGAAAGAAGAAGTTAAAGAAAAAATTACATGGGATATGATCGGTGGATATGATGATGTAAAAAAAGAAATTAAAGAATATATAGAGATTCCACTGAAGTATAAGGAAATAGCTAAAAAATATGGATTGAGACCTCCGAAAGGGATTTTACTATTTGGTCCACCTGGTTGTGGTAAGAGCTTAATGATGAGAGCACTAGCAAATGAGGCAAAAATTAACTTTATTTATGTTAATGTAAGCGATATCATGAGCAAATGGTACGGCGAAAGTGAAGCTAGACTTAGAGAATTGTTTGCAAATGCTAGGAAAAACGCACCATGCATATTATTTTTTGACGAAATAGATACTATAGGAGTTAAAAGAGAAAGTCATACTGGAGATTCTGTCACGCCTAGATTACTTTCTCTGATGCTGTCAGAGATAGATGGATTACAAAGCGAAGATGGGGTTATTATTGTTGGTTCTACTAACGTTCCACATCTTTTAGATAAAGCACTCTTAAGGGCAGGTAGATTTGATAAACTAATTTATATTGGTGTGCCTGATAAAAAATCTAGAAAAGAGATATTTCTTATTCATTGTAAGAATATGCCTTTAGGTGAAGATGTTGACTTTGATAAATTAGCCGAAATGACAGAAAGATTCACCGGAGCCGATATAGCAAATGTATGCCAAGAAGTTGCTAGAATGGCTGCTGTAGAGGCATTAGAAAAGGGAGTAGAAAGAAAAATAACACTACAAGATTTCATAAACGTAATTAAGAGATATAAACCAAGTGTAACTCTACAAATGCTTGATGAATATGAGAAGTTTAGGTTAGATTATGAGAGAAAGTTCAGAGGACCCGAGTTACCAGAATCAGAGGATGCTGAAAAAATAACTTTAAATGATATAGGAGGATATGAAGAGATAAAGAAAGAATTATATGATTTACTAGAAATGCAATTCAAGTACTATAATTTAATGGAACAAATGAAGATTCCATCAATTAGAGGAATTTTACTTTACGGACCTCCAGGTGTAGGTAAAACAATGATGGCTAAAGCACTAGCAAGAACTTTAGGTGTTAGATTAATTATGCTAAGTGGAGCAGAAATTCTTTATAAGGGATATGAGGGTGCTGTTTCAGCAGTTAAAGAAGTATTTAACAGAGCTAGAGAGAATAAGCCTTCCATCTTACTATTAGATGAGCTTGACGCTATTGCTCCTAAACGTGAAAACCAAAAGTCAGAGGCTTCAAAAATAGTTAACCAACTTCTAACTGAAATGGACGGAATTAGAAGTTTGAAGGAAGTAGTGGTTATAGGAACTACAAATAGATTAGAAGATATCGATCCAGCATTAAAAAGACCAGGCAGATTTGATAGAATAATTTATATGCCATTACCTAATAAAGATGAAAGAAAAGATATATTTGAAAAGTACTTAGGTAAAGATATATGTGAACAAGTGAATTGCGATAAATTGGCTGACATTACTGAGGGTTACAGCGGAGCTGATATAGCTGCTGTAACAAGAGAAGCAAAACTGAAAGTCTTAAAGGAAATAATAAGGGGAAACAAAGAAAGAAAATTGACTTATGAAGACTTATTAGAAGCTATTGCAAAAGTTAAGCCTTCTGTAAAGAAAGAGCAATTAAATTCAACAAGTTCTGATCTGAAGAAAGAATAATTTCCTGGATTTGTTCTACTTTTTCTATTCCTACTCTTATTTCTTCTAATCTTGAGTTCCTAGGAATTATTCCAAGCCTTTTACAGAAGTTAGAAGAAGCTGCCACATCAACATTTCTTAATTTTCCCCTAACATCAAAATAAATAGATGCTTTACCAGTACACACTAAAATCATATCTAATGAGGCACTCCCTAAACTTCTTATTTTATAATCAGCATTTAATGAATCAAGAAAGTTCTTTACGGATAAAAGCCTTGACCTTGAAAAATATGCTAAGATCAGAAGTCTGTCTGGTGGATGAGGAGTACTAATTTTTTCTTCATCAATATATGAAAAATTTTCATCATATGAATATATCTTTTTAGTGAATATATTACCTACTACACCAGTAAAAGAGGACAAAATATCTTTTTCTCCTCTTCTATAAACTGCTATAGATACTGAAGACCAAGGAATTCCATTTAGGTAATTTGTACTTCCGTCTAAAGGATCAATAATAGCTATATACTCATAGTTTTCTTTATTAACCACACCAGCTTCCTCTGAGACGAACATAAATTTGTATCCAGAATGATTAAGCCTATCGAAAATCAATTCTTCTGATTTCTTATCAATAACCCTAGTAACATCATTTCCATGTTTTCCTATGATTTTATCAATACCTTGTTTATCTTTTTCTTCATATAGGAAAGAAATTATTTCCTTTGTAATCTTTACTAAAACCTCTCGCATTACTTTTTCCTCTTTTTCTCTGTTAAATAATTAAAAGCACTATGTGCGGCTACCGCACCTTGTGCAGCTGAAGTTATAATTTGCCTAAAACCTAACCACATCCCAGTACAATCACCAGCAGCATATACACCTTCTATATTAGTTCTCATCCATTCATCTACCTTAATATACCCATGTGAATCTACTTCTAGGCCATTTTGCCTCGCAAAATCTGTTGGCGGATCGAAACCAATTTCAACAAACACTCCATTAACATCGAGTTCTCTAATTTCATTAGTCTTTAGATTTTGAACAATAACCTTTCTAACTATTTTGTCACCTTTAATTTCTTTAACTACTGAATTTAAGATAAACTCAACATTTGGTTTTTGCTTTACGCTCTCTACATAAATTGGTTGTGCTTTAAATTCATCTCTTCTATGTACAAGATATACTTTAGTTGCATAACGAGAAAGAATCTCAGCTCCTTCTAATGCAGAATCTCCTCCTCCAACAACAACAACTGGTCTGTTCTTGAATAGCGGAGCATCACAAACTGAACAATAAGAAACACCTTTACCAGTAAATTCAGCTTCTCCTGGCACATTTAATTTTCTTCTCTTTACGCCTACCGCAACTATTATTGCATCAGCTTTGAACTCTCCTCTTCTTTTAGTTTTAACGATAAATTCATTATTTTCTTTTCTAAAGTATTCTACTGTATCCATAATTGCAGGGACGTTATATTTTTCTATGTGTTTATTGAATAATTTTATCATATCAGCAGCTTGAATTCCAATTAAACCTAAATAATCATCAACCTCTCCAGCTTCTGTTAATTGTCCTCCAGGTGTCTCACCTATCATTAGAGTCTTTAGCATAAACCTTGCACTATATAGGGCTGCACTATACGCTGCAGGACCCATACCAATTATAACCACATCAAACTTTTCTCCTGGTCTTACATCAAATGCTCTAGGTAAAAGACTCATCATTAATATTATGTGTTAAAGTAAATAAAAGAGTTTCTAATAACGGTATTTTTAATCCTAAATTAAGAAAGATAGTATGTGAAAGTGTTACTAGTAACCGGAAAATTAGCATACGAGAGCGTAAAAGAAATTGCAAGTCAATTAAAAGATGTAAAGGCTGATGTTATTGCACTTAATTACCCTATTGCTTCGTTAATGACAGTAGATTATATAGCAGAAAACTTAAAGAATATATCACTTAAGGATTATGATTACATCATCATTCCAGGTTTAGCTAGTGGTGATGCTCAAAAAATACAAGAAGTAACAAAGGTTAAAACGTATAAAGGTAGCGAAGATTATAGAGATATTCCTAGAGTAATAGAAGCTCTTTCAAAAGGTGAAGCATTATCTACGATTTATCCAGCTGATACTATACTAAAGAAAAAGAAAGAGGAGGACATAGAAAAGATCTTAAGGGAATTAGAGGAAAAAGGCGATTTTGCATTTGAGGTAAATGGATTAAAAATACCACGATATCCTCCTCCCTTTAGAATATTCATAGAGTTTGATGCAAGTAAAGATATAGAGTTTCTGCTAGAAGAAGCTAAAAGGGTATCTAATTACGTTAATGTATTCGTACTAGGATTTCCTAATGGCCATGAGGATTTAGATGAGGTAAGAAAGAAAGTTACTAAATTCAGAGATGAAGGATATATTGTTGGTATAGATTCAGCCTCAACTAAAGAGCTTATTGAGGGGGCAAAAGCTGGTGCAGATTTTATATTTAATCTTAATGAGGATAATATAAATGAACTCGCCGTAATAAAAGATAAGGCATTCGTAATTGCACCCCTTTCTATTGAAAATAGAGCTGATGTTACTTTTAATCTATATAGGAAAGCAAAAGAAATGAAGTTCGAGAAACTAATATTAGATCCTATCCTCTCACCACCAATGGTTGGTCTGGTTAATAGTATTTTTGAATACAAAAAATTAAGAGACCTTACAGATGCTCCTATGCTAATGGGAATACTTAATGTTACTGAGCTAATAGATGTAGATAGTATAGGTGTTAATGCATTATTAACAGCAATAGCTGGCGAGCTCAAAATTGGGAACTTACTGATAATGGAACACGGTAAGACTCGTTGGAGTTCTTATGAAGTAAATATAGCTACTAAAATGATTAGTGTATCCCTATATAAGAAAAGTTTACCAAAAGATTTAGGTTTAGATCTTTTAATACTAAAAGAGAAAAAGAGGATAAAAGAGAAAATTGTAAACCCAGAAGATTATCTATATATTAGTGAACATATAGAACCTAAAATCATGGATAAAGGATTTGTTATCATAAAAGTGGCAGATAAGATCTATCTCGAATGGAAGGGAAAAGAGAATATTAAGATATCTGGAAGAGATGGGCTTAGTATAGGTAGAAAATTAATAGATTTGAAGAAGGATATTAATAATGAGCATAGTTTGTATATAGGATATGAGTTAGCTAAGGCTGAATTAGCATTAAAGTTAGATAAAAATTATATACAAGACGAACCTTTATTTGTGCGTGGATATAATATCATCGACTCCAACAATAGTACGACTAAGAAAAAATAACATAACTATACTAATATCAACTTATCCTCTTATAACAAGAAGTAATTTCCTTGAAAGATTAAAGAAGACCTTAAATGTTGAAGAATCATGTAAAGACCTTAGTCTTGCTGAATGCTTTGCTCTTCTTTATGGCGGAATAGTTATAAGTGCTAACTCTATCTTAGAAAGAGTTGAGTTGGAAGGTTGCTTTAAAGAAAGCGATAATGGAGATGAATTTGAGGTGGAAAAATTTCTAAAAAATCCTTATAGATGTTTTTCTTTTGACAATGGTAAAATCTGTTTTTCAAAAGTAAAGGACGAGAATTGTAAAACTATTGATAATATTGGTCTACGATTCATAATAAAATAGTCACGGATACTCAATTATTGCATAATTGTTTTCTCCTTCATATATTTTTACTGTAATTTTATACTTTTTCTGTAATTTTTCATATATACTCTTAGCTATTTCTAATCCGATATATTCTGCTGTAGGATATTTGTATGGAATAACCTTTATGTCTAGCTTGAACGGGCCTTTAAAGTATATTTGATTGAGATCTTCGGAAGGAATTATTAATTTATGATCCCAATCTTTTACTATATCATTTATTATCTTCTTTAAAATTTCAAAATCTATAACAAATCCCGTATTTTCATCTATTGAATTACCCTCAATTTCTATAGAAAGTTTGTATGTATGGCCATGAATCTGCTGATTTCCTTCTGAGGATAAAGTATAATGTGCAGAATCAAAAGAAAGTCCTTCAAGTCCTACTTTGACTTTCATTTAATGACCTCCTTATGTTCTTGTCAAAATGTTCCCACAAAGATTCAACTAAATATTTAATTTCATCACATAATGATCTTACGTCCTTATCGGTTAGAATTTTTTCTATCTCTTTGTTTAATCTCATAATTTCATTAAAACTACCAGCAAATATTTTCTTATCTTCAAAAACTATGTTATCATACCCTATTTGATAATCACCACCAAATTCTATGATTTTATATACAGAATAAGTTAGCGAATTAATATCTAAATTTTTCTTATTTGATATTCTAACTGAAATTTCATCAACGAGATTTTCTATTTTATAATTTATCAAATCTTTAAGACTATCTACTACTTCTAGCTGTGATCTAAATTCCTCTATTTCTAGTAGTTGCTTAAATTTAGAGTTAGATATACATTGAGTACTACATGGTATTCTTAACTCAAGTATAGGTAAAATCTCATATGGTGGATATTTCAAATATTCGGATATCAATTCATACACAAACTTAATTTTTGTGGTTGTAAATAATAAGCATGCAGTCATTACTTAATTTAGTTGAGACTTTAAGTGAAAAAATACTCGAACATTACGAAGATAAATTGAAAGGTATAGTAATAGGAGGAGAAGCTATAGATACTTTTGACGAGAAAAAAACTCTGTTAATCTTATTAGTTTTAGATAAAGTTCATAAAATTTCGTTTTATGCCAGAGAGGAAATAGCTGAATATTTTATAAAAAAGATTGAGCCGTTAGAAAGTTATTTTGAATATGTTAAAAAATATGGGCAAAGACCCCTTCTATATTTTATAATTCTTGATCCTTCAGAGCTTTCTTTTCACAATCCTATAGTCTTATATTTATTAACTAATGGAAAGGTCTTGTTTGATAAAGAAAAGTTAATAGAAAAAGAAGTTAAGAAAGTGAATGTGACAAATATTAACGGTGTTTTGAAATTAAGTGAAATAAATAAGGGTGAGGTGATTGAATTATGAATAATAGTGCTCTTTCATCAGAATATCTTAGTAAATCTTTCAGATATCTGAAGCAAGCTAAAACTTCACTAGAAGAAGGAGATTTAGTAGGAACCATAGATAATTCTTATGATTTCATAGAAAATCTGAGTAAAGCATTATTAGCCCTTTATGGGTATTACTCGCTGGAAGATCATGTATCACAAAAACTTAATTTGATTCTTTCCAAACTAACTCAAGAAAAAGAAATAACCTTGATTAGAAGGCTTCAACTCTTAGAAGAAAAGCTTTATCCTCTAACATTACTTGATGAATCTTCATTTAAGGATTCTGTGATAATAAGAAATTTTGAAGCCAAAGGGTTGATAAAGGAATTAGAAGAAATATTTGAACTTGCTAATAATGTATTCGATGAATTTCATAGTTGATTTGGACAAAGATATATGTAGTTCAAATGTGATTGATGCACTTTTTCCTAATGAAAATATTATCTATAAAATATCTAAAAATAATCCCTATTTTCAATATATTAAGAATAACTTTAAAATTGAAATTATAAGAGATGAAGGTGACGCAGTATACTTCAAGATCCTTTCTACTGGTTAACTTTTTATTCAAGAATAAGAGCGATTTTTGGTTATTCTTACAGAGATGATTACTACTCAGCATTATTATTGAACATGAAAATAAAAAATGACTATGTAGAGAAACTTAACATTATTAGAGATAAAAGAGTAGCAGTTGTAGGTGCAGGTCCTAATCTGGTATCTGTAAATGAAATTAGTGAAGATTTAATTATTTCAGCAGATGGAGCAACAAATTTCTTATATGAACATGGAATCATTCCAGATATAATTGTAACTGATTTAGATGGAATTTCTGTGTTTCCAGAAGAATCAATTTACGTAGTTCATGCACATGGTGATAATATTAGAAAATTGTACAAGGTAAATAATATGAAAATTGTAATAGGTTCGGCACAAGTTTTCCCTTTTGGAAATATTCATTTATTCGGTGGATTTACTGATGGAGATAGAGCTGTAATTTTAGCAAAACTCTTCAAAGCTAAAGAAATTGTACTTTATGGAATGGACTTTGATTCTGGTTATGTAGGAAAATATTCAAAACCTTATTATGAACAAAATTTACCAGCTAACTGGGTTAAAAGAAACAAACTAAAAATAGCTAAACAGATAATCGAACAAGTTTTAAGCAAAGATTTATAATTTTTTAAGTAACAGATAGTTTGGGATGTCAATTCTCGGTTAATTCAAAAAAAGTTAGAATATTTGATACAACATTAAGAGATGGCGAGCAAGCTCCGGGTATAGATTTAACAGTCGAACAAAAAGTTAAGATAGCGAGAAAATTGGCAGAACTAGGAGTTGATGTAATAGAAGCTGGTTTTCCTGCAGCTTCTGAGGGAGAATTTATAGCCACTAAGAAAATCCTAGAAGAAGTTGGAGATCAGGTTGAGGTTATAGGATTATCAAGGGCGAATAAGCAAGATATAGATAAGACCATCGATACTGGCATATCAAGCATCCATGTATTCATTGCTACTTCTGATATACATCTGAAATATAAACTAAAAATGACAAGGGAACAAGTACTAGATAAAATTTATGAATCAGTTAGATATGCTAAAGATCATGGCTTAATAGTTGAATATTCCCCAGAAGATGCTACAAGAACTGATAAGGATTTCTTATTAAAAGCTGTAAGTACTGCTATTGAGGCTGGGGCAGATAGAATAAATATACCAGATACTGTTGGAGTTATGCATCCCTTCAAGTTTCATGATTTAATCAAAGATGTTGTTTCTGTAACTAAAGATAAAATCGTAAGTGTACACTGCCATAATGATTTTGGTTTAGCAACAGCTAACTCAATTGCTGGAGTAATGGCTGGGGCAAGACAAGTTCATGTAACTGTGAATGGAATTGGAGAGAGAGCTGGAAATGCATCATTAGAAGAAGTAGTGATGGCACTGAAAAAACTTTTGGGATATGAGGTTAATATCAAAACATATAAGTTATACGAAACAAGCAGACTTGTATCAGAGTTAACTGGTGTTCCTGTTCCCTATTTTAAAGCGATAGTAGGAGAAAATGCATTTGGTCATGAAGCTGGCATCCATGTTCACGGAGTTATTGAGAACCCATTGACATATGAGCCAATATCTCCAGAGGAGGTAGGTAATTTCAGAAGATTAGCACTAGGAAAACATAGTGGTATACATGGTTTGAAAAAACTTCTTGAGGAACAAGGAATTTACTTAAATGATCAAGAGTTAAGAGAAGTATTAAATGAAATAAAGAAACTTGCTGAAAATGGTGAAAAGGTAAATGTTGATGTTGCTAAAGAGATAGCTATTAAAGTAAGTAGCAAAAAGATTAAAGTATGATAAAGTTTTTCTATCATTCTTCTTTTCTTCTAGATAATAAAATACTTTTAGATCCTCATGATGGAGGAAGTATAGGCTTACCCAGACCTGAAACTAAAGCTGATTTAATTCTCATAACTCATAATCATTACGACCATAATGCTTATGAAATAATTCCTCATAAAGATGTAAAAATTAAATATTATGGAGAATTTAATTATGCTTCGTATACTATTGAAGGATTAAAAGCATATCATGATAAGGAAAAAGGAAAAAGAAGAGGAGAAACTGCTATTTACAGGATTGTAAACCCTAATGGAAAATTGATTGTTCATATGGGCGATATTGGCCATATGCCAGATGATCAAATCCTTGAGAAGATAAAGAATCCAGATATATTGATGGTCCCAGTAGGAGGAGTTATAACAATAAATGCCTTGGAAGCAAAAGAAATAATAGATAAACTAAATCCTAAAATAACAATTCCAATGCATTACTGGATTAAAGGACATTTTATGCCATTAGACCCTTTAGATAACTTCTTAGAAGTTATAAATAGAAAAACCATAGAAATAAGAGAAAAAGAAGTTGACGAAAATAGTATTGAAAAGGGATCTGTACTTATTTTTAAAGTCTAACTTTTTCAACCTTTGCAACTGGCACTGTTTCTTTATCTATTTCTGTTTTAACCAGGCTTTCAATAGCTTTTCTGATAGCTTCTGATCTATTTAAACCATACCTTATTGCATATCTATCTAATAGTTCCAATAAATCTTCTTCTACTTTAAATGTTACAACTCTCATCTTTTATCCGATATTAATATTCTTCATACTAAGGTTTAAGTATTTTCTGGAGCGGTATTTCCATCTTATGCTTTCAAGAGGAGTATATGATGATGAAGATATAAATATTTGTACTTATATATTTTTATCATGAGGAGTATACACATTGCCTACTATACACTTATCTTTACCAGAGTCACTTTATGAAGAACTAAAAAGAAAAGCAGAGGAGCTTGGAGTACAGATTACTGACTTAGTAAAGTTCTATATTAGACAAGGATTAGAAGAAAGGGATAAAGAGGACAGAGAGGAGAAGGATGATAAATATGAAAAATTGGAAGAAAGTGTTGCCTATTTAGAGGCAAAAGTTGCCCAACTTGATGCTCTTGTTGAAGAATTAGTTCAAAGATTGCTAGAGAAAGAAAGTGAAGAAGAAGAAGTTGAAGTTATTAGTAAAGATGAAAAAAGTTAATTTGGGCCTATGTGATTATGCTCTCGTGTCCCGAGAGCTAAATGAGCATAGGTGGGTCCCCTAATTCTATGTTTATGATGTTGCAGGGACGTACTGAATATAAAAAATGAGGAAAAATTTCCTCGTTCTGATTTACATTACAATTAGAGTTACAGTTCTTAGAATAGATGGATCTTTTCTAATTTGAGAAATTACCTTATTTAGCTCATCTAAACTATCTGTAACAATTTCCGCTACTACATCGTATTCTCCATATACTGGATTAGCTTCTTTTACACCGTTTATTCTTTTTATTGAATTAGCCACATCTGTTTCTTTTCCCACAGCGGTTACAACTAATATATACGCTTTTACCGGCATATATTATAGTTGTCAATACAAATTTATATTTTTTATTTTAAGAGAAGCCTCTCGGAATTAAAGTATCTGGATACCAGTAATATTAGAAATACAGATACAATCATTGTTGCCGAGAGAGAGAATATGGAATCTCGTATTGATCCGAATACATATAGGAGTAATCCAAGACTTAATTGAACATAAGGAATACCATATATTGCTGTTAATGGAAATGTTAATTGGCTTGGATTTATAAAGAGTGCTACAAATGAAGCTATCATCCCAAAGGATATTATTATAAAATTAATTATCTGAATATTTCTAGTAGAACCTCCAAATATAAATAAGAATATTAAACTCAATGCCCCGGTTAACAGAATAGAAATTAAATAGACTAATACTATGATTATAAGAAATGAAAAAGTAAGAGACACTGAAATATTAAATGCATAAGATGAGAGTGATATAAAGAAGAATGTTCCTACAATATCGCCTAAAGAAGAGAAAATTCCTAAAATTATTGCTACAAATAATTTTGAAATGATAAAAGACCTTATTGATAGTGGAGTTGCAAGTAAGGATTCTAATGTCTTCCTCTCCCGTTCTCCGGTTATTCCTTCTAATAGATAGAAGACCACTGGTGTAGCACTAGGAAATAACACTAATGCAATAATTCTGGCAAAACTAGCTAGTTGGCTAACTCCAGATGAAACAACTTTTCCGGTTATTGAGCGATAACCTAAAACCACATATATCGGATTCCTGATAGAAGAAGGAGTAACATTTACATGAGCTAAGTTTTTCAAATATTCGATTCTTTGATTTGATATATTAAGTAATAAAGTATATAAAGCATTATTTGCAATATCAAGAGCGTTTTGATTTGATGAAATTAGTACGTAAAAGTAAACAAAGGCTTGACGAGATATGTTACTTATATTTTGATAAAATTCATTTGGAAAAACTATAACTACATCAGCATTTTGAGTACTATTTGTTATCACGATTCCGCCATTATGTTTAATGTAACTAGTAACTATATTGACATAAGGAGTGTTTGCAGAATTATTATTTATAACTGCTATAATTGGAGGTTGGGCAGAAACTGATGCATATAGTATTACGCCAATTAAAGGTAAAAGTATGAAGGGTAATAAGATGGAAGAGAGTAATAGTTTTTTGTCTCTTCTAATTTCTAATAATTCTTTATTTATAAATGTTTTAAGCATTTGAAATCACCTTCATGAAAGCTTCTTCAAGGTTTTTAACCTTTAACTTTTCAATGATATCATTCGGACTACCAGAAATAATTGTCTTTCCATCATTTATCATGGCTATATTATCACACATATATTGAACCTCTAACATATTATGAGAAGACAAAATAATCGTAATTCCGTATTTTTTTGACATTTCAACTATTGTGTTTCTTACCCTTACAGCAGAGTCAACATCAAGTGCTGACGTGGGTTCGTCAAGAATTGCTAATTTAGGCATCACCATTAACGTTCTAGCAATAATAAGCCTTCTTTTCATTCCCCTACTATATGTTGAGGTTGGCTGGTATATTTTATCCCCTAAATTAGCTATTTTTATGCCTAATTCAACGAATTCTTGAGTTTTCCTCTTATCACCACGACTGTAAAGTTCAGCAAAAAATTGTAAATTTTCTATTCCAGTAAGTTTTTCATACGGGAACGCATCTTCTGGCATATAGGAGATATATCCGTTATTTTTAGCTTTTACAGGATCTAAACCAAATACTTTTACGATACCTTCGTAGCTCTTAATTATACCTGCAACTACCCTAAGTGTAGTAGTTTTACCAGCACCATTAGGGCCAATTAAACCAAATACTTCCCCCTTTTTAACCGTAAAGTTAACATCTTTTAAGGCCCAAAAATTACCGAACTTTTTTCTAAGATTGATAACACTGATAACAATTTCTTCATTCATTATACCATGTTTTTCGAAATATTAGAATAAAAAATCATTCGAAGTAAGTTATATGTGGTAACTGGTAACGTTAGCGACAGAACATTAGAGTTCTTACTGAAGTTTGGAGAGAAAGGAAGGATTATACTTCAAGCTGCTTTAGATTGCTCATATGAGAACAACAAGCCAGAATTAGGAGATTTTAGTTATAAGGACGTTGTAGATAAACTTTCACAATTAGGTTATTCTTATGACCCTAAAATGATTTTAAGGGCTCTGGAAAAGGATTATGGTATATTAGAAACCACATATAAAAGCAGTAATCAACACTGGTGGAAGTTTATCGATAAGGAACAAGTAGAGACTGTCTTAAACGAAAATAAAGAAGGAGATCCCAAAATAGAGCTTATTAAAATAAAATTTTACTCTCTTGAACCACAAAAAATAGAAAGAAAACTGGATTTAATGTCTAAGAAAAGTATTATTACTGAGATAGACAAGAAAACTTTTAGGTTAATGGTATTTGATGAGCTTTCAAAATTAACGGAAATTTATGAGGAAGCTTCACAATATGAGGAAACATTACCAATTGCTGAAAGAATAAAGAGAATATTAACTTTAGCATCAATTATTGCTAGGAAAATTTATGGAAAAGGTTACAATAAGGGATTTCTTGAAAAAGAAGGAAAAGAAAGAGAAAATAATAATGTTAACAGCCTACGATTATCCCTCAGCGAAGATAATATCTCAGACGAATCTTGATGGTATCCTAGTTGGAGACTCCCTTGGAATGGTAGTTTTAGGAAAAGAGAACACACTTAAAGTGACTATGAGAGATATGTTAATTCATTTAGACGCAGTAGTAAAAGCTAAGCCTCCACAGTTAATAGTTGCTGATATGCCATTCTTAAGCTATGAAACGTCAATCAAAGATGCTGTAAAAAATGCCGGATTACTTGCTAGACACGGTGCTGATGCAGTAAAATTAGAAGGTGGAGAGGAAATGAGAGATGTTGTTAGGGCTATAGTAAGGGCTGGAATACCTGTTATGGGTCATATAGGATTAACCCCACAAAGATTCTTAAGAATAGGTGGATATAGAATTTTGGGGAAAAGAGAAAAAGAAGAGGAACAATTACTTAAAGATGCAAAAACACTAGAAGAAGCTGGGGCTTTTTCAATAGTAATAGAAAACACTTACTCAGATGTGGCTAAAAAGATAACTGAAAGCATTAGTATTCCAACGATATGTATAGGAGCAGGACCATATTGTGACGGACAAATTTTAGTTATTCATGACTTACTTGGTCTTTCAGATTTTACTCCTTATTTTGCAAAAAAATATATAGATTTACGGGGACTAATAAGAAGAGCAATAGAGGATTATATTTCAGAGGTAAAAGAAGGGAAATTCCCAGGAAAAGAACATTATAAATCTCGAGATAGCTGAAGAAGGTAGTTACTTATAAATCTAAGACTTTCAGCTAATATTTCCTTGTTATTATAATTTTTCACTATTTGTTCTAATTCCTCTTTACTTTTGTTTCTTAGTTCTTTAGCTATCTCAACCATTTTTGGAAATGCTCTAATCACATTATCTACTATAGTTATGCTAGCTTTCTGAGAAGTTCTTGAAATAGGGTTTAAGTCTATTGCAATAACTTTCTTACCCATTTTAACTAAAGCTTCTGTTCTATCTCCGTCTTCTAATCCTAATAATACTACATCAGCTATGTATATTCCTCTTGGACTAACTCTTCTTCTTTCACTGAAAAGTTCTGGAATAGTAGCCGACGCATCTTCATCAACACCTAAGACCTCTTTTGCACCAGCCTTCTTTAGTATTTCAGCAATCTTCCTTTCTCTTTCAATAGTCCTATAAAACAAGTTCACTTCTATTTTTGCATTTGTTAATTCCGCCAATTTTACTATTTCGTTAGGTACTAGTGCTGCCATATTACCATTTACCGATATTACGGGGTTTTTAGCTAACAGTAGAGAAGCAACTCCGGCTTTTATAGCTTTAATCGCAAATTCTTGAGTTTTTTCTCCAATAAGATAGTCAAAACATTCTCCCCTTCCATGAGCAATTAATCCTTGGGGCGCAACATAGCCATCTAATAAACCATCCACTATTTTTTCTCTTATTATGAGAGATTCTTTTCTAGGATGATTTTCTGGGATTAACGAATGTAAGCTCCATGTATTGCTGGTGTGTGTTTTATCCATCCTTCTTCACATTCTTTTAATCTAAGTATTAAACCTTTCTTTCTGAAAGAGTTTGGAAAAGGGGATATAAATCCGATCTCTTCAGTAAATTTCCTTGATAAGTCAAAGAACTTTAATAAAGAAGGATTATGTAAAAACTGGTTTATATATACTAGCGCATTATCATTTTTATTTTTTATTAATTTCTCTGTAGATTCTTTTGATAAAGGTTTACTACAAATTGGCTCCCATTCAACTATAATTTTTTCTACTTCTCCATATCCTGGAGCACCGGGCTTCTTTCTATAAACTAATCCTCCGCCATAATATTCAGAGATTAAATCACCGAGTCCATTATTAGTAAATATTTCGCTTTCATGAGCAACCACAAGTGCATCTTCTAATTTTATGTTATACAATTCATAAGAAGCTAGAGCATAAGCTAAACTTATTGCACCACTAAGCCCGTAGCCGAAACCTAAAGGTACTTCAGATTGGATATAAAGTTTTACATTAGCTAAAAGACTTAGATACTTTAAATTTGGAAAATTCACACGTTGATTATTAAAATAAATTTCTGGTTCGCCTTTTTTAGGAAAAGCGATTATTGGCGGATTTAATACCAATGATAAGCCTATAGACCCAGTATACCTTATATCTTCAGTATAAACTGGATACCAGATTCCAGAAATATTTAGGGGAACGATAATTTCAATATCTGTCATCTATTTAGGAAAACATTTATTACTTTATATTTTTAATTATTGTGGATGAGAGTTACTGATGCATCAATCTTTAGTAGGGCTTTGACTACTATTGAAATCAAAGAAATAGAAAAACTTCTTATCAAGGAAGATAAAGAAGTTGTAATTGGAAGACTTACCTCGATGAATGGGGACATTATAAAATATTCTAACCCTAAAATTATTCCTTCACCTACAAAATTACCTTCTGGGAATATAATAGAAGAAATCAAATCCGATTCTTCTATTTATTCTATTTATAGAGTAGCACCAGGACTTACATTTGAAGAACTTATATCCGAATTAAAGAAATACTCAAAAGTACCAGTACTTTTTCCATTATATCTGCAAGGAAGCATAGGAGGGTTCATAGCAACTAATGGGTCTGGATTTGGAAGTTACAAATTTGGTTTTGTAAGAGGAAAGAAAGAGGTTCACAGTCTTAAAGATAATGAAGCAATCGTTATGACAGCAAATTATACAGAAGTAATTGAAAGTGATAAAGAAAGTAAGTTTGCATGGAGTGCAATTATACTAGATGACAAAGAAAGATTTTATTTAACTTCTAATTATGCGAAACTGGAAGGTATTTCTGGGAGTAGTATTGATACTTACTCTTTAATTAACGATATAAATAAAATTGTTATACAGAGCTTTAAAAGAGATTATATACCAGTTATGCTCAGATTTCCAGAGTCTTCATATTCTAAGTTAGCTCAATTAAAATTTTTTGAAAAAATTATAGGATACAAAATAAATTTTAATTCACCAGATAAATACTATGTATTTTTAGGACGGATTAAGTTTGATGATTTAAACGAGCTTTTCTCTTTTTTAAAGAAAAATAAAGACTTCTTACCTTTCCCCTCACTTTCTGAATATGACAAATTACATTTAGAGATTTTAAACAAATTAGGAAAGAAGACTAAATTGCCAAAAGAGTATAAGAGCATAGTTAGCATATATAACGAGGCAACTAAATGTATTAACTGTGGATTATGCCTTAATGTTTGTAAAGCATACGAAGTCACCCATAACCCTCTATATTCTCCAGTTGGGAAAATTGGTAGACTTATAATGGAGGAAAAGGATTTTGAAACTTGCTTTGGATGTGTAAAAGATGAAGAAGTATGCCCAGTAAATATACCAATTAGTAAATTAACTACTGAAGGGGTAAATATTATTTCTCCAGAAAAAATTAAAATAGAAATACAAGATTTACCTTCAGATATCCCTAACCTAGCAAAAAAACTTCAAAATACTTATAGAAATAGGCCTTTGTATTTGCTCTTTGTAGGATGCGCATCTAAATATGATATAAATGGTGTTAGAGGTTTTTTAACATACTTGTTAGATAAAGGAAACTCTTTGCCTCAAGACTTTTCTCCTAGAGTAGAATTAGTAAATGCTTGTTGCGGTTTTGATGATTTTATTGGAGGGAATATTCAAGGTGCTAAAGATAAGGTAAGTAAAATTTTAGAATTAAAGAAAAATAAAAATGCCCAAGGTATTTATTTCCTCTGTCCAGAAGCATTATACATTTACAATTTACTATCTGGAGATACGGGTATATTAGCATATGAAGTTGTAAAAGATGCATTAAAAGAAAGAAAAATTCATGCTGGTTGTTGGGCTAAAAAACTAGGAATTAAAGGAAATGATGATGAATGTGCTGGATTAAATTTGACTACATATAAGGGATATCCAATACCTTCTAAGGGAAAAGCTGTGCTAACAATTTGTCCATTTTCTACATGGAAATATGGTACTTCATCTGTATATTCCGTATTTTATGTAGGATCTGAGAATATGGAGAAGCTTGTTGGAGAAAAAGATTTAGATAATTTATTACTAGATCTATCAATTGATTCAATTAAAGAAGCCTTAACAGACTCAGTAGATGAAATTGCAGAGAAAGTTAGCTTATGGAACTTAGGCGGTGAAGGATACTTTATCCTTGTTACATACCCAGTTATTCTAAATAAGTTTAAGAATATACTAGAACAGAAAATAAAAGAGCACGAAAGAAAGGATGAAATGATTAAATACATTTCAAAGATAGTTAATGACACTATAATACTAGATCAGAAGATTACATTAATTTCAGATTATTTAAGGGGTCAAAATTATTCTAGTTTAATTATGGAGATGAGAGAAAAAATTCTTACTTCAAGTAAACTTGAATATTCGGCTAAAGATCTAGTAAACAGTGATCAAATGATAAAAGCAATTGATGAGATGATAAAAAGAGCAATTACACCAAAGCTTATTGAAAGAGTATTTAAGGAAATAATATATTCTTAAACAAATTTATAAGTCATGTCTTCATGGTCTAAGTATATTAAACCATTTTTCTTTAGAAAACCAAAAAGTGGAGTTAATCTTCTTGGTATCTTTATCTCTACTTGATCTTTATATATCATAAAATACATTTTTAGTAATTCTATGGTATCTTTAAATGTGACGAGTACTTTTTCTCCGTCCAGATCTAATATGAAAAGCGAGGGATGAAGCTTAGGATCTATTTCTGATGCCGAAACTATTACATAAGTTTTACCGAGTATTTGTTCACATATAGACTTATTTGGCTTTGATTTAAGAAGTAACTGAAGTTTAGCATCTATTTCGCTCAATTTGTTTAATATTTCGAGATATTTATCATCTTTATAAATCCTTTGAGGTTCATTGTTTAATAGGAAATTTAATAATTCTTTATCCATATTTAATCATGTTATTATATAAAGGGAGAGAGGAATGAAAATACGTTTAAGATATTTTTCATTTATCCAAGACTTTACAAATAAGAGTTCTGAGGAAATAGAAACAGAATGTAAAACAGTAGAATGTTTACTTGAACAGTTATCTTCTTTATATGGAGATGAATTCTTAAGAATTATCAAAAATGGCTTAGGTAGTGTAAGAGTTACTATTCTAGTTAATGGTAAAGCTAATGTAAATAACATTAATGATGGAGATGAAATAGCAATTTTACCTCCACCTTCTGGAGGAGAATTATATGTTTCAAAGAGATTTGATCTTTTAGAGGAAATAAAAAAATTTAGAGAAAAAGCACCACCAGAAGCTGGATCACTAGTAATTTATTTAGGTTTCGTAAAGGGAATAGTTGAGAATCATAAAGTTTATGAATTGAAATATGAAGCTTACGAGGAATATACAAGGAGAAGATTTAAGGAAATAATAGATGAAGTTAAGAAAAAATATAATGATCTAGTTGATTTACAAATTATTCATGTAATAGATAACATGAAACCAGGTGAAGATGTATTGTTGATTATGGCATTAGGAAAGGGTAGAAAAGATGCTATACATGCAGTAGAAGAAACCTTAGAATTAGTGAAACATACGACGGGTATTTGGAAATTAGAAATAAGAGATGATGGAGAATTTTGGGTAGTTGCTGGAAATACTAGAGTGAGAAGAAATGAAAAAGGTAGTAGCACTTAGTGTGGCAGGAATAGATACTGGTAATGGTGCAGGAGCAGAAACTGATATAAAAGTTTACGAAATATTAGGAGTACATGGTACGTTAGTAGTTTCTGCTATAACTGCTCAAAACACCAGAGGTATAAAAGATATACTTGTCATTGAAAGAGATTTTTTTCAAAAACAACTAGAAACAGTTCTAGAGGATTTTGACATAAATAATGTTAAGATAGGAATGATTTACAATAAGGAACAATATGAAGTTGTAAAGGAATATTTAGAAGGAAAGACCATTGTAACAGATCCAGTAATATTTGCTAAAGATGGAACTCAGCTAATTAAAGATCTTGAGGATTATAAAAAATATATCCTACCGATTACTACAGTTCTCACTCCTAATGCTGTTGAGGCCTCTTATTTTTCTGGTATTAACATTAAGACTCTTGAGGATATGAAGAAAAGTAGTAAGATAATTTCTAATACATATAATATACCATACGTAATAGTTAAAGGTGGCCATATATCTACGAAGTACAGTTTTGACATTCTCTATGATGCTAAAAAAGATTTCTTTTACCTAGTTGGTTATGAGAGAATTAATCAAAAAAATACACACGGAACTGGTAGCGTATTCTCAACAGTAATATCGGCCGAATTAGCAAAAGGAGAAAAAATATATAATGCGATAAGAATTGCTAGAGATATTCTTCAAACTTCTATTGAATATGGTCTTGAAATAGGAAAGGGAATAGGACCAGTGGATCCTCTTGTTTACATAGAAAAGAATGCTTATAAATATAAAGTTATAGAAGATATGTATAAATTTGCTAATTTTGTTGAATCTACTCCTTCATTTTATAAGTTAATACCAGAAGTTCAATCAAACTTAGCCCACTCAATACCTTCATCATATGTTAAAGATCTTAATGATATTGCAACTTTTAAAAATAGGATAATAAGAAATTGGGATAATAAAGTGAGTATAGGCTTTCCAGTAGTTTTCGGAAAACCTACACATACTGCCAGATTACTTCTAGCAACAATAAGAAAAGGAGAAAGAGCTACGGTTCTTATTAATTTAAGATATGATGAAAATACAATAAAACTTCTACGCTTATATGGATATGATGTTATAGAAATAGATAGGGAAAAAGAACCAGAGCATGAAATAGAGGGAAAAAGTATGCAATGGATAATAGATTTTATATACGAAAATTACGGAAAGATTCCCAATGTAATATTTGATAAGGGAATGAAAGGAAAGGAAGCAATGATAAGAATTTGGACAGAAGATATTGATACAATAATTGATACACTAAATTATATATGTAAAAATTTAAGCTGAAGCTTTGAAATTCTTTTCCCATGAGTTTAGAAAGAGTTATTATAGGATGTAAAAATTTAGTTAGAACTGGTTGGATGCAAAGAGGAGTACCGCCATCAATAGGAGAGACAGTATCCCAGCATAGTTGGGAAGCGGCTGTTTTAGCATATTATCTTGCTAGTAAGCTTAAGGAAAAAGGTGTTAAGATTAATCCTGAAAGAGCATCAGTGATAGCATTATTTCATGACGTTGCTGAGAGTTTGCTAGGAGATTTACCAAAATGGGCTTCTGAGAGAATAGAAGAAAAGGAGGAAATAGAACTTGAAGCTATTAAAGAACTAGGTCTGGATGTTGAATTATTCATAGAATATAAGGAAATGAAAAGCTTAGAAGGAAAGATTGCAAAATTATGTGATAGATTATCTACATACATGCAAGCAAAGAGATATGCTAAATTAGGTTATGATGTTAGTGAAATAATCAAAACCTACGAAAAGGAAATTGAAAACCTCATGAAGGATGAGAAATTATCTTTGATTATTAATGAGATAAATAACTTGATAAAGAATATAAATGGCTAATGAAATCATCTTTTGAGTGAAAATGAAATTAAGCCCAGGTAAAAAGGCACCAGATGAAGTAAATGTTCTAATAGAGATACCTTTAGGATCAAATATAAAATATGAGTACGATGAAGAAGAAGAAGTAGTGAAAGTAGATAGAATCCTTTACACCTCGATGGTTTATCCATTTAATTATGGCTTTATACCTGGTACATTAGAAGAAGATGGAGACCCCTTAGATGTATTAGTAATTAGCAATTATCCATTACTACCAGGAACGGCTATAGAAGTTAGACCTATAGGAATACTCTATATGAGGGATGAAGAAGGAGAAGACGCAAAAATTATTGCAGTGCCAAAAGATAAAGTAGACCCGACATTTTCAAATATAAAGGATATAATTGATTTACCTCAAGCTATTAAAGACAAGATAAACCACTTCTTCGAACACTATAAAGAACTTGAGCCAGGTAAATGGGTTAAGATATCTGGTTGGGGAGGAGTTTCGGAGGCTAAAACTAGAATTAATGAAGCCATAAAAAGGGCAAATTCAAAATGAATATTTTTTCTTTGTTACTAATTTTATCTGCTATATTACCATCTGTTTGGAATCTTTTACAGTCTTATTATTACTCAAAACATCAAATTAACGTTTACGAACCACAAAATAAATCTCAAAAGGGGTTTAGTATAATTGTGGCTGAAAAGAATGAAAGTAAAAAAACTATAGAGGGTTTAATACATAATCTACTAGATATTAATTACGAGAAGTACGAAATTATAATTATTTCCGATGATCCTAAAGAAAAATTTGAAGAAAAATATCGTGAATACATGAACATAGAAAAATTAAAAATCCTTCATAGAAATAATCCGGTTGGAGGAAAAGCTGGAGCTCTTAATTATGGCGTAAAGCATTCAAAGTACGAGTATCTTGTATTTCTTGATTCAGATGCACGAGTAGACAAGGATTTCTTAAGTAAACTAGCATTATATGATTTCAATGTAGCTTCTTATAGATTAAGGATTTATAACGCTGAAACAGATGTTCAAAGATACTATAAAGAGTTCACTGAAAAAGTTATGGATTCTCTTTTTAAGGTGAGATATTATCTAGGGTTACCCATTTTTCCAAATGGCTCAGCGTTTTGTATAAGAAAAGATATCTTAATAAAAGTAGGTGGATGGAAAGAAAATATCATAACAGAGGACCTAGAATTAGGGATTAGATTATTCCTACATAATTACAAAATCAAATACCTTGATGACATAATAGTTTACTCTTTAGCTCCATTTACTTTAGATGATCTTTATAAACAAATAGAGAGATGGTCTTATGGTTCAGCCCAATTACTACTACAATCCTTTAAGTTATTTAAAAAGGGCATTAGAGGTATTGAAGGAGTACTCTATGCCCAGCAATGGGGCATTTACGGATTATTTATTTTCATGTTAATTTTACTCTCTTCACTTAACTTTATCTTAAAAATTCCTCTTTTAGTATTCATATTATCTATTGTAGTCTATGGAATGTCTGTTTCCATATATGCATTAGTATATAAACAAAAAGTTAATAATTACAAGTTGCCTTTAGTGATATTAAATGCTTCAATAGCAGGGTATTGTAAAGGTCTAATTAGACTCCCTTTTAAATGGACGATTACACCAAAAGAAATGGAAAAAGAAGTTAAGAAGGAAAAAATAAAGGTTTGGATAACTATTCCTCTTCTATTTTCATTTTTAAATATAATATTCGGAAATATTTTACCATCAATTATACTATTGTTTTTTAGTATTATGGAGTCTGTTGTTTGATTCCCACCATAGCTTGGACTTCTCTCATAGCTTCTGCTGGTCTTAAACTATACTTAATTATGTACTTCTTCAGTAGCTTGTAACTTTCTTTACTTTGAACTATGGGTCTAGCAGAAGCTAACAACTTAAGATATTCGGCCCTTCTCTCTATCTCAGCCTTAACTTCATCCCAGTTCTTTCCAGCCTCCTCAGTTCTTGCTCTTAAAACTTGCATGGCTTCATAGTCTATAATATGAGTATCAGTTGTTGGATCCCATCTAACTGTTCTCCTTAAATCATTATAAGATACAATCTCGTCTATTGCTACAGCTCTTCTTCTCAATAATATTTTATCTCCAACATATACTGGTAACCTTCTAACTGTAACTATAATATTCATCATAGGAATCCATTCCCTTGGAATATTTAATGGTTCATTCATTAGTCTCTTTATTGCGCTCTCACTATCATAAGCGTGAAAAGTAGTTGCACCTCCGTGCCCAGTTGATATTGCTTGGAATAATACATAAGCTTCTTCTCCTCTAATCTCACCAACAACTATTATATCCGGTCTATATCTTAATGCGAGTTTTAACAAGTCCATTAAAGTTATTTCTTTTCCCATTCCTCCATAAGCTGGCCTAGCATATAGTTGAACCCAATTATCTTGAGCTAATCTTAATTCTGGAATATCTTCTATAGTTAATATTTTCATTGACTCTTTCACTAAATTAAGTATAGAACCTAAAACTGTTGTCTTTCCAGCTCCAGTAACTCCTATAACCATGAAAGATAATTTCATATCTATAGCATACCATAAATAGGCAGCAGCTTGTGGAGATAATACTTTTGAATTTATAAGATCTAATATAGTTATAGGGCTTTCTGAGAATCTTCTTATTACAAACGAAGAACCATTAGCAGAGACTTCTCTTCTAAAAGTTGCCGCAATTCTATCTCCCTTAGGTAAAATACCATCCATTATGGGATTTGCAACAGAAATAGTTTTATTAGATAAGGAGATTAATCTTAAAACTAATTCGTCAATTATTTCCTCTCCGTCAATATTTATATTAAACATTCTCATATTTTTAGTAAATATAATATTTGTTGGAGTATATTCGAATTCTCTATGATATACGTAAACAGGTAAGTTTATACCACTAACAGATATATCTTCTACTTTATTATCT
Source organism: Sulfurisphaera tokodaii str. 7 (assembly GCF_000011205.1). Taxonomy (NCBI): domain Archaea; kingdom Thermoproteati; phylum Thermoproteota; class Thermoprotei; order Sulfolobales; family Sulfolobaceae; genus Sulfurisphaera; species Sulfurisphaera tokodaii. The sequence continues at coordinate 518,923 of NC_003106.2, read as the reverse complement.
AATAAAAGTGGAGTTATAATGTTATAACCAAACATATTCCTTAACACATAGTATAGGGCAACCTTAAATGGGGTAGATAATTGTTTATACTCTCCTATTTTACCTTGGAAAACATTTAGATCTTTCCTCTTTATACTTAATTCTTCTAAGATTTTACCTAGCTCAACATATTCAGCATTTGAAAGAAGATTCCTCTCAATTTCAGATATTAGTATAACATAATTTTTAAATGTATTAAGATCAAGGGGAGGTTCTACTAAATTATACTTATAGATACCCTTTTCTTCATCATAAGTAATAAATACATGGGGTTTTGCTATTGATAATTCAATTTTATGTGCATCAAAATCTTTTGCTATATATTCTGGTATAATCTGGTTTAAATCTATATCATAATCCGATTGAACTTCTCCTTCAAATGAGGCTGAAGTTACAAATAATGGATAAAGTGAGTATGGTAAATCTAAGTCTATTAATTCTTTATCATTCTTTTTATTAGTATTATTTTTCCCGAATATATTAAGTTTTAAGTCCATTATATATCACCTTTTATTATGCTTTTCTTCTATATAAGCTTTTATAGAGTGGGAGCTACTGGAGATGTAAATGAGAATTTAATACTTAGTGTTAGCAATACTAGAATCATTGTGATTATCAATAGAATTATAGCATGTAAATATCCGTTTGCTATTCTTCCACTAGCTAATTTACCCACCAATAGCCCAGCTGTATATGCATTAAACACAGATGATAATGACGCTATATATACTGCTTTAGGAACTAAAACTTGTGCAGCAGCTAGTGGACCATAACTTGTAATGAAACTACTGGAACTTAATAAGGATATTATAGCTGATGATAATATAATTGTTGCAATTAAAGCTAGAATTGAGCCAACGTAAGGCATATAGAGTAATATCTTTATTTTAGCATAATATTCACGTCTAATTCTTATTTGTGCATCTAATTGATCTGCTAAAGTTTCTACTGATTCTGGTGTTAGACTTCCTATCTCTATCATATCAGCTAACGATGTAAATGCAATTTTTGTGGAGAAATCAATGATAATATCTGAAGCCTTTCTAAAAGCATCCTTAATCGGTATACCTAGATTAATGTATGCATATACTCTTCTTAATATGTTTTGTAGTTTACCTAATTCTTTAGAATCTTTAAGGTTTTTAATTACTGCTTCTGGAGATAATCCTGCTCTTGAACCTTCGCCAATAGCTCTGAGGAATCTAGCTACATAGATATCATATCCGCTACCTTCACTTAATTCTCTTTTTGCTATAATATACGGAGGAATAAGCGACAGTATAAGACCTATTGTTAATCCTATCACAGTAGCTGGAATATAATTTAAATTTCCAGAAAGTGTAAATAGGCCTAACAACATGTATTTAGGAGCTACAGGGATTTGATGAGTGATCTTAGCTATTATAGGCTCTAGAACTATCATTAAAATTATGCCAAGAATAATTCCTACTGGGAACAACATTAAGAAAATCTTGTCAGCTCGCAATTGTTTTTCTGGGAATTTATACTGTGTTTGATCTACTACCCATACAAATAAAATGTTTACAATTGGAATTCCTAGGACAGCAAAAGCCCCTAATATTCCAATTGGTAATACATGCAATTGGGGAAAAACTGCTTCTAGAATTAATATTAAGAAAAAGCTAATAAAACCTGAAGCTAACCATGTAACGTAGCCTTCTCCAACACCCGATAAATTATCCGCAGCTTTTGATGCTTGCAATTCCATATTTTTTAGGATATCCTTAATTTTAGATTGCATTGTCTCAAAAACTGGGGCACCAGTTCTAATCGCTGTAATATATGTTACCATTAGATCATTATATAGTTTAGAAGGAACTATTTTAGTTGACTCATCTATTGCCTTTTCCACTGATTCTCCTAGAAAATTAATCCTTTTCACAATATATTTTGCTATACTATTCATATAATTAAATGCTTTAGTTTTTGAGAGATTTTCAAAGAGTAATCTTGGAGAAAGTCCACTTCTAAGGAATACTAAAAATAAAGCCGAAAATGCTAGAGTTTCAGCCTCAACTCCAATTCTTCTACTTTCTACTTTCTGTGATACGTTAGAAATTAATACTAGGTATGTTACTACTGGAATAATCACACCAAACAATATGAACATAATTCCGCCTACAGCAAATTTAGATAGTTTAGTTAATTCAAATTCTCTTAAAAATATAAAACCTGCAAATAATAACATTACTCCAATAATTATACCTAAAATCAAGAAGAAAAATAACCTTGAAGCATAAATTCTTGGATCATCTGACAAGCCAGCTTGCTTAAGCTTTTTATCTAAGGATTTAGCAAGCGGTTCTACTAGTGATGTTCTATAAAATAACAGATCTATTTGCGATATATTAATCTTTTCATCTGATGGTTTTTTCTTCCCACTAGAAATAACCGCCATATAATATATCTCAACATTATACATATAAGCTTTTATTTAACATGTATCTCTACTATATCACCATCTTCTAATACATAATCAGCACCAACTTTTTGACCTTGGAATTTTACAGACTTTCCCCACACCCTAGCATATTTAAAATTCTCAGCCAGGTCATTATGTAATTTTCTTGCTACATCTATCACAGTAGAGCCACGTTTTAAGGCTAAAGGCTCAGATGTAGGTTTCTCTCCAGGCTCTTTTGTATAAACTCTAATAATATCTAACGATCTGAAAATAGCTTCCTTTAATTTGTTAATATCAAATAGACTCACTACAACAATATCTGATAACGAAAAAGGCTCTTGGGTAGCTATTATAGCCTGTTTATAAAATGCTGTTTCAAATACTTCTTTCTCTATATCATCTAAAGTAACTTCTCCTAATATTTTAACTAACGCATTTTTAATTCCGAAACTTTCTAAATAATTCTTCACTTCAGACTCATTGGTACCTATTAGTTTTCCTAAGAGTACTATCCTTATACCACTATTACCGTATCTACTTCTATCTATTATTACTTTCCCCTTAGGTTTTTTAAGATATATTCCATTATTTTCTAAGAAATCACGAATATTAAAGAACTCCTCTCTATCCTTAACAACTATCAATAATGAGTCCGCATTCTTTACTAAACCAAGCACTTTTCCTACTAATGCTTTAGCCTCAAAAATTAATGGGGGAGGATTAACCAATTGAATTTTGATATCTTGATATTCCATCATCCCTGGGATAGGTAGCTCTTTAGGATCATTTTTAACATTTGTTAAAATTCTCATTAATTTGTTCCTTAATTCATTATTACCTAAGAGTACTACCTGTCCAGCACCTTCTTTTTCTATGAAAAATTGTAGCCCTTTACCTAGTGAGGAAGATTTCTTTTTCTCTAATTGAGCCTCTTCTTTTAATTCTGCTAGCCTTCTTTTAGCCCAATATACTAAATTTTCAGTGCCTTTATGTTTAGGAACAGCACTTAAAAATTCTTGGAGAGCTTTGATTTTCTCCTCTGTAGTTTTAGCATCCATATATTTTAACCATTTTGCCTTAGCCTCAGCTGGTAAGTTAGTTACCATTTTCTAATATAATAATTAGGAGCTATCTCTTGTAAAATTTTCCAACTCCTTCTTATGATAGGAGGCGGAGTTAAATATTCCTTATAAACGTTCTTAACCCAATTTACTGTTTTGGGATCTGAGGGATAACCACTACCAAAATCTCCATATTTTGACTTAAGCGTATCAATTATATTATCTCTAATAACCTTAGCAATAATACTTGCAGCACTTGCCTCTACAAAATAAACATCTGCATTAGTTACAATGTTAGGTTCCATTCCAAGTTTTATAATTTCTTGCTCAACAACTTTTGTATTCCCAACTTTATCTATACTTATTCTAATGGGTTTAAATTCTACTAGAGAATAGATTATTTTTATCATAGCTTTATATGTTAACTCATTTAGATTTTCACTATCAATCTCTTCTGGTGAGACTTTTACTATTGTAAATCCCTCGGAATAAGAACATATAATATCAAACAATTTTTCCCTTCTATTTCTCGTTAATTGTTTGCTATCTTTCACACCTATATTCTTTAAAAACTTTAACCTATCATTCTTAATAGCAACTCCAGCAACAATCATCGGACCAATTAATGATCCTCTACCAGCTTCATCAATTCCAACTACTATCATACTCTAACTGATATAACTAATTTAGCAAATTTTTTACCGTTTCTGATTGTTTCATCTTGATAACTTTCCATAATTTTTACGTCTTTTACCATTGAAGTAAAATTAGAAACTAGCTTTTTTGCTACTGTTTTATTGATGAAATAATAATCTACTCCTTCTTTTCCCTCAACCACATCGGATAAGCTATCTATAATATCATCAGTAAAGAAAGACTCAAAGACTGTTCGCTTTTTAGCGTCAAATTTTCCCTCTTTAAATCTTAGTTGTATAATAGCCTCATAATATCTTGATTTCTTTCTTATACAAGATGTACATAAAGTTCTTTCTATGTTTAAATCAACAACTTTAGTTAAAGTGAAAGGTTTTCCTCTTATTTTGCCTTCAATATTAAGCGTTACAAAAGTATGTCCATTAACGTCTTTCCAGATATTTTCGATATGATAGCTTATCTCTTCTACATTAGGATCTACTTCTATCTTTTTCCCAATTTCTCTATATATTATAGATTCTACGGGTGTTAGAGTTTTATCCTTACTTCGTATCCACTTGCCATTTACCCATTCAGCTCCACATAATTTACAATACTTACCTTTTATACTCTGTGGCAAACTTACGATTTCTTTAGTTTTTATATAACAATCAACGCATAAAGAGCCAATAAATTCCCCTTCCTCTCTACCACATAAAACGCAAAATTTTCGTGCCATAATTCTCACATATTATATATTTGTGCAAACTTAACTCCTTGTATAGAGATTACTCCCTCTTCTTTTAAAAAACCTCTTTTTACTGCTTCTTCTATTATTTTATTTCCTACTATACTGACAACGTTTGCTTCATCTAGAAGTGAAAAAGCGTAATCAAGAGAAACTTCTTGCCCTTCGTAAAATTCCTTATTTATCACTAGATTTACTTCGCCTTCTTTAAATGTCTTACCTATAAGTTCAGGCTCACAAATATTAACAAAAACATAACCTTCTCTCCTTATAATATTTAAGCTAACTTTCATTTTGCTCACAACGGTTTAACTGGTGTTTTAGCACCACAAGCTAAACATGAAATATACCACGCTTTTTTCTCTTTTATTAGAACGGTATCAAGACTTTTACATGTACTGCATTGAACGTAAGTTTTTATAAATCTTTCCATGATTTTATTTATAGAAGCTGAAGAGAATTTTCCTTGAATGACTAATTGTCCGTTTTCATCAACATTTCCTGGAGCTGCTAATTCCTTTAAGATGAATTTTGCACACAGCTTATCTTCTCTTCTTATTCTATCACAATATTCACTAAAATTCTTTATTATTGTGTTATTTCCTATTGATAATATAATCAGATTTGGTAATGACTGTCCACTGACCTTTTGAACTCTTTCAGGTAGTTTTGAATACAATCTGTCCAATAGTTTAATATACTCTTCTTCTGTAGACACAAGTAATCTTAAGAGGTTGAAGTATAAATTACTTATGATTAGTTGTGAAGGTTTATATTGAAACATATGGTTGTGCACTTAATAAAGGAGATTCATACATAATGATGACTTTATTAAAAGATAGAGGGCATGATATAGTTGACAGTTATAATCAGGCTGATGTAATAGTTCTGAATACTTGCGCTGTTAGATTAGAAACAGAAGAAAGAATGAAGCAAAGGATAAAGGAATTGAAAAAAATTGGAAAGAAACTAATAATAGCTGGGTGTTTGGTTAGCTCTCAACCAGCATTAGTAATGAGCCTAGCACCTGAAAGTAGTATTGTTGGAGCACAAAGTATAGATAAAATAGTTGAAGCGGTTGAAAGTAACAAGAGAGGGATATTTCTTGAAGAAAGTAAAGAATTAGTCACGCCTAGAATATTTGAAGGTAAAATTTCAATAATACCAATTGCTGATGGTTGTGCTGGAGATTGTAATTTTTGTATAACTAAATTAGCTAGAAAGAAACTAAGAAGTTATCCTCCAAGAAACATAGTAAATGCCGTTAAAGAGGCTGTTCAGAAAGGTGCTGTAGAAATAGAACTTACAGCTCAAGATACGGCCGCTTACGGATTGGATATCAACTACAACTTAGTAGAATTACTGAAAGAAATATTAGAAATAGAAGGGAATTATATGATAAGAATAGGTATGATGACCCCAGAATTAGCTTTTAAACAAATTGATGAGATATTAGAAATAATTAAAGATAAGAGAGTATATAAGTTCTTACACTTACCCGTACAAAGCGGAGATGATAGAGTTCTGAAGCTAATGAATAGAAAATATACCGTTGATGAATATAGAGAGTTAGTTAAGGAAATAAGAGACAAAATACCAATAGTTAACATAACTACGGACATTATAATTGGTCATCCAGGAGAAGATGATGAAGCTTTTCAGAATACAATAAATCTTATTAAAGAAATAAAGTTTGAAAGAATACACCTAGCAATGTATTCAATACGTCCTAATACGAGAAGCGCATCAATGCCACAAGTGCCAGATTCTATAAAGAAGGAGCGAATGAAAATTGCTAATGAAGTGTATGAAGAGGTAGCATATTCTGTTCACTCTGAATATTTAGGTTCAAATGCTTTAGTTTTAACTACTGAATTAGGTAGAAAAGGCTCAATAATAGGAAGAACTATTAATTATATCCCAGTCGTAATTAAGGATTATGATAAATTAGGTGAGTGGATTAACGTAAAAATTACTGAGGCATCATTTTTTGATTTAAGAGGAAAATTTATTCAATAACGAGACAAATTCAAATGCATAAAAATTTAAAATAGTTTAAACAAAGTGATTAATATGGATGCATATATTGTTTCCGCTGTAAGAACTCCTATAGGAAAATTTGGTGGAGTATTTAAGGATCTACCTCCTTATGAGTTAGGAGCTATTGCAATAAAGGAAGCTTTAAAAAGAGCTAACGTTGACCCTGCTAAAGTAGATATAACAATAATGGGAAATATACTTAGGGCAGGACATGGGCAGGATTTAGCAAGACAAGCAGCAATAAGAGCTGGAATCCCAATGGAAATTGATGGTTATTGTGTTGACATGGTGTGTTCATCTGGTATGGTAAGTGTGATAAACGCAGTACAGATGATAAAAAGTGGGGATGCAGATATAGTAGTAGCTGGTGGAATGGAGAGTATGAGTCAGGCTATGTTAGCAATTAGAAGTGAGGCAAGATGGGGAGTCAAAATGCTGTTAGGTAAAAAATTGGACTTTATTGATACAATGTTGATAGATGGGCTTACAGATCCATTCAACATGAAATTGATGGGACAGGAAGCTGATATGGTTGCAAAGTCACACAATATCAGTAGAAGAGAGTTAGATGAAGTGGCTTATGAAAGTCATAAGAGAGCAATAATAGCTACTGAAAAAGGATATTTTGCTAAGGAGATAGTATCAGTTAAAGTAGATGGCAAAGAAGTTACTCAAGATGAAGGAATTAGAAGGGACACATCCATAGAAAAATTATCTCAACTAAAGCCAGCATTTAGTCCTGATGGTGTACATACTGCAGGAAACTCATCTCAGATTTCCGATGGTTCATCAGCATTAGTTATAGTAAGTGAAAAAATAGTTAAAGAATATAAATTGGAACCAATAGCTAAGATTTTAGGTTATAGTTGGGTTGGAATTGAAAGTTGGAGATTTACTGAAGCACCTATATTTGCTGTTAAGAAATTACTACAGAAATTAAATATGGAAATTTCACACTTTGATTATTTCGAGAATAATGAAGCTTTTGCAGTCAACAATGTACTCTATAATAAATATTTAGGTGTTCCGTATGACAGGCTAAACGTATTTGGAGGAGCAATAGCCTTAGGTCATCCAATAGGTGCTAGTGGTGCCAGAATAATAACGACCCTTATTAATGTGTTATCAACAATGGGAGGAAAAAGAGGAATAGCTAGTATCTGTCATGGTACTGGAGGAAGTACGGCCATTGCTATTGAATTATTAAGGCCTCTATAACTTTTTAGGTTTAAAAAATAATATGAAAATGGTGGCTAACTGATTGGCTAAAAAGAAAACAAATGAGCAACCTTCTGTAAAAGAAGTACCTAAACCAGCAGAAGGAGAAGTTATTTGTGTAGTAAAGAAAATGCTAGGAGCTGAGCATGTACAAGTCATTTGTTTAGATGGAAAAGAAAGACTAGGAAGAATACCAGGAAAAATGAAGAAAAAGATGTGGGTAAAAGAAGGAGATGTGGTATTAGCAGCACCTTGGGACTTTCAGCCAAATAAATGCGATATTATATATAAATATAGCGAAAGTGAGGTTAGAAGATTAGAGGAAGAGCAAGTAGTTTCCGCAGATATCATAGAGCAGCTAAGAGGATGATTTTTTGGAGAGAAAAGGGAAAAAGGAAGAGAAACGAAGGAAAGATGAAGATCTTTTTAAAGTTGTTGACTCAACACTAGATACTCGAACTTACTATCTTCTTTATCAATTATCTAGAAAATTAAACTTAAAAAATATATATGGTGCTATATCCTCTGGAAAAGAAGCCAAAGTTTATCCAGCAATAACAGAAAATGGAAAGTGGTACGCATTAAAAATATATTATGTATCTACTGCTGCAAGTAAAAGAGCATTAGAAAAGTATACATTTGGTGATCCTAGATTTGAAGGTATAAAGGTATCTAATACAAGACAATTAATAAGTGTATGGGCAAGAAAAGAGTTTAAGAATTTAAGTCGTCTTTTCAGAAATGATGTGAGAGTACCAGAGCCGATTTATGTTCTTGAGAATATTTTAGTGATGCAATTTATTGGAGAAGACGGAATCAGGGCACCTCTTCTAAAAGAACTTCCAGATGACGAAATAAATGAGGAGTTGTACAAAGATATTATAGATCAGCTAGATAAAATGGTAAATAAAGCTGAATTAGTGCACGGAGATTTAAGTGAATATAACATCATGGTTAAGGATGGAAAAAACTATATTATAGATGTAAGTCAAGCAGTAGATATAGATCATCCAAATGCACTAGAACTATTAAAGAGAGATATAGAGAATTTAAATACATTCTTTGAAAGTAAGGGAATTGAGATTATTGAGACTGAGGAAATATTAAGGAGATTTAAGATATATGAAAATGAGGACCAAAATTGATGTATATTACTGTACCAGATGACAAAATTAATTTAGTAAAATCAATACTAGGAAGACTAGAAGAAATCAGCAATACTAAGATAGAATTTGATGAAAAAACTAAATCTATAAGAGTAATTCCAAAAGATAATAATGCTTATGAGGCTATGAAAGTTGTCTCAGTTATAAAAGCTATTGGCGTCGGTTTTGATGTTGATGAGGCTATGAAACTTATGAGAGATGATTATGTTCTAGATATTATTGATTTGAAAGATTCTACTAATGGACCAGAAGATATGAAGAGGATTAAAGGAAGAATAATTGGTGAAAAAGGAAAAACTAAGAAAATAATCCAAGAATATACTGGAGTAAATATAATTATTACTGATCACTATGTGGGAATATTAGGTACTATTGAACAAGCAGATATAGCAAAAAGAGCCATAGAGATGCTAATTAAAGGAAAAGAACATTCTACTGTATATAAATACCTAGACAAGGCTGAAAGAGAATTATCGCTATTTAATGTTAACAGAGCTTTAAAAGAGGGACTCGATAATACTTAAACTTTCTTCACTGTATCTGCTAGTATACGTCTTTATTATTCTCTCGTAACCTAACAAAATTTCTCTAGTTTTAGAATTATTGAGAAGCATTTTAAGATTCTCTACTTCGCCTTTATACGCATACCTAAAGAAGTTTAATAATACTTTTTTTGGCATACTTAATATCTCTTCAGTACTGAATAAATGTGGGGATGGTTTCATAACAAGTGTAAGATGAATTCCGTCTAGCATAGCTATCATAGCCAATTTATGTGCAGTATATTCTTTTGTAGGTGATTTACTAGAAGCTTTAACCTCAATGTAATATTTCTTTCCACATTTTTCTGCTTCTAAATCATGAGTTGGTAAATCAACATATCTTACATTTTTGAAGTCCATGTTCTCTAGAACTCTAATTGCCTTATATTCCATTGCAAAGCCTAACAGTATGCCTTTAGCCTTTTGTAATGCGTACTCGATATCTTCATCAGAAAGATCATAAGTATTTTTTAACTCATCAAGTATATTCACAGCTTATATAATTACATCAAAGGTTATAAATTATTTTACATGTTTTAAGAAATAATATAGAAAATTAACAATTAATCTTAAGTCCACCTAATTTCCTTCTTCCTTCACTTCTTATTTGTAATATTTTTTCTGAATCAACATTCCTTGCATTTAACCCAAACTTAGCATACAAATCTAGTTCAAAATTATATTCTGTGTAAATACCAACTTCATTAAGTTTTCTATTTGCATCCTCTAGCGAACTACTATTTTTAACTATGTTATACAGCGGTGATGTATAAGCTACTTTTTTAGGATCAAGAAAAAACATAATTGAAGATATCGGAGAGACTTTCACTTTCCTAGTTCCGTTCCTTATTGGGATTTCACCATAAAGCCCCTTAAATGCTTCAAAAGGAATTCTAGAAGCTTCAGTATTAACATTTGATAATATTATTTCTAAGTCTCTTTCCATGTCTTTATCAATACCTTTAATATCTATTAATCCCTCATTTCTGGCGATTTCAGAAATACGTTTTAGAATATACTCTTGTTCCAATTCTCCGTCACTACCTGCACCTATTGTTGCTAAAAGAACATTAAAACCCATATTTTCTAGCTCAACTAAAGACGCTAACATGAGGAAGTCAATTAATGGACTTCCAAGAGTTTCTTCGCAACCTTTTGCTAATACGTCACCACCTGCATCTACTCCAATAATAAAATTAGTATTTAACCTTGAAGCTAAATCTGCAATTCCTTCTGCAATACTTTTAGGACCATATTTTATACAGATAGAATAACCCTTGTCTATATTCATAGCTTTCAAATAACGAACTAATTGAGGTATCACAGTTAACCCATTCCTAATTGCATATGAAGATTGATTGACCTCAGTTATTACATCATTAATTACAACAGCATTTTTCATATCTTCTTTACATATTGGGCCTGGTAAAGGATCTTCTACATATCTTTCCCATGTTACAGCTCCTACTATACTTGAGATGTTCTTTAAATAGAGATACTTCATTGCTATGTAAGTAGATGCTACGTCTCCTCCACCACCTAGTCCAAAGACGAATGCATTCATATTTAACCTTTTACTCATTTTGTACTTTCAAGATTTAAATACTAAGTTACGTTAAATTATACTCTTCATGTTAACGTATTATCTGATTCTTATCTTTAAACATGAGACTGCTTAGAAAATATATAGTGTTACTTGATGAGCGATGTAATAGATTATTCAAACTCACAATTTGAATTCGAAAACCTAAGAATCGGAGAAGCTACAGCACATATAATAGCTGCCGCCTCTATTGTAGAAGAACTAGAAGGTAATTTACCCGAGGTAAACGAGACCGTCAGAAGATATGTTGATGCCTGGATTTCGTATTTAGTTCCTATTGACTATGTTCCAGGTATGGCTGAAATAATAGGTAATAAGATAAATAAGAAGATAACACAAGTATTTCCAGAAATAACAGAAGAAGAATTAGCTGAAACATTAGAAATGACTATCGATATCAAAAAATCCTTAGATAATAATGAAATACCTGCTTTCTATAAGGAATTTGAAGTTAGAACTGAGAAAGTTTTAAGAATTTTAGGAATTGATCTTAATGATATAAAAATATTTTTAGATGTAGACTTACATAAAAGACTAACAAGACTAGTATCAATTTTAGCCATAGCCATAGGAATTTCTGCTATATGGGATCCAAAATGGATAGTGGAATATCAATAACCGCAGAAAAATTGGTAGATATAACTGCTAGAGTAGCTAGTAAAATAAAAGTAGAGGATAGAGAAATTGAAAAAGCAGTTGGCATATCCTCATTTAATTTGGCAAAAAAATCTGTTGAGAAAGTAGCTTTTTGGTTAACAGAGTCAAGGAATTCTCTACTTTATTGTAAGCTTTGTGGTAAGGGACCATTTACGAAAAGAGGATTATATTTACATTTGATAAGACTGCATAGAAACGAAATAAAGACTATGTTAGAAGAAGAGCTCAAAAACGAAATAAGGGCGATAATTTAATTAAGTGAAGTTAGTGCTTTATCTAAATCTTCTATTAAATCGTTAACATCCTCTATTCCAACAGAGAGTCTTAACATGGAATCCGAAATACCAATGATTTTCCTTTCTTCGGGAGTTAAAGTTCTATGAGTCATTGTTGCAGGATGTGAAATTGTAGAATTCACTCCACCTAAAGTCTGTGCAGGCAAAATAACTTTGAATCTCGTTATTAAATTAAGTGCATCATTCATACTACCTTTAATTTCAAATGTAACTACACCACCATATCCTTTTAGTATTCGTCTAGCAGTTTCGTAATCTGGATGTGACTTTAGTCCAGGATAATATACTGATTTGATTTTATTATGTTCTTGTAAATATTCGGCTATTTTCTGTGCATTTGAATTAATCACATCCATTCTAATTTTAAGAGTTTTTATTCCTCTTATCACAAGATATGCTGCATGAGGATCTAAAGATGTGCCCAAAGTTCTTCTCATTAAATCTACTTTAGTCATTAATTCTTTAGACCCAGCACCTAAACCAGCAATAACATCATTATGTCCTGCTATAAATTTTGAAGCACTATGTAAAACTATATCTGCACCTTGAACTAACGGTTTCTGGTTGATTGGTGTTGAAAAAGTAGCGTCAGTAATTAGTAAGCTTCCATTCTCTTTACATATTTTTGAAAGAGCTGGAATATCTATAACTCTTAATAATGGATTTGATATAGTTTCAACATAAACAATATCGTATTTTTTGACTTTTACCATTTCTAAAATTTCTCCTGGATTTGCAACATCTACTTCTACTCCTAGATTACGCATGAAGTCCGTAAAGAATCTGTAAGTCCTTCCAAACATATCTCTATGTATTAGTATTTTGCTCCCAGGCTTAGCTAATGTAAGCAAAGTAGACGAAATAGCCCCCATTCCAGATGAAAAAGCTACTCCCATCTCTGCCTCTTCAAGTTCAGATATCTTTTCGGCAAGTTTAAGTACAGTAGGGTTAACTTCTCGGCTATACCGATATTTCTCACCTATAGGATAAATATAAGAAGTAGTCTGATATATTGGAGTAGTTATAGCACCAGTCTCTTCATCATATCCTTCCGTTGTAACTTTAGTCCCTTCTCTCAACCCATGCACCTCCTGAAACTTTAGCTATTTTATATGTGCATTCATATCCATAAGCTTTACAAACATTAAGTGATTCCCCAAGAATTTTATTTTTATCTGACTTTGAATCAACGAAAATAGCAATTGTTGGACCAGCACCACTAACGCATGCACCGATAGCATCATATAATAGTGAAATTTCCTTTATTTTGGGATAGTGAGGGAATAAGGGTTCTCTAGCTTTTTCAATAATTTCATCATTTAAACCTAACCTAACCAATTCTCTATCACCCTTAATGAAGCCTAGTAAAAGAGATGATAGATATCTAGCATTAGTAACATATTTAGATGTATCAATTTGTTTTGGAACCATCTCTCTTGCTTTTTTAGTTTTTGCTTCTATTCTAACAAATGGTATAATAAGTATTATTTGAAACTCAAGATTGAGAGGTACTTGCTCAACCTTAACGGGATTAGAATTTAATACACTTACTAGACCGCCCACCAGACTTGCTGCTACATTGTCTGGATGTGGAGAACCAGATGAGGCTATTTCCCCTTTCATAGCAAAGTTAACTAATTCTTGTCGGCTTAAATTAAGTTTAAAAATCTCATTGGCCGCATAAACCGCAGCGGCAGCAGACGCGCCACTACTACCTAAGCCCAAACCAGCTGGAATCCCTTTTATAATCTTTAACCTAATCTTTGCTTTAATATCATATGACCTTAGCAATTCAAGCAAAGCAAAACTAGCTGAATTCTTATCTATTGATAGTGGTACACCATTTCCCTCTACTTTTATATCTAATTCACTAGAATTTTGAGCGTAAATTTCAATTGTATCTTCAAAAGCATCATGTGCCAGAGCTAGTATATCATAACCTGCACCTAAGTTTGCCGATGACGAGAAAGCTTTTACAATCATAAACGATAATATTAAGATAGAGTTTTAAGTTTTGATTTATATTCATCTTTACAAACAATAATCAGCTTTTCTTCACCAATTTCCTTACCTTCACTGATAATAGTGTCTGGCGCTATTACTGTAGCCTTACCGATAAAATTAGGAGATAAAGATATATAGCGCAATTTTATAGAAGAATTTTGGATCATTCTACTTAATCCAATCCAATCATGATAACCCACAATCTTTTCTCCATTACCGTTCTGTAATATTTTTCTCTTATACACATATTCACCAGATATTGAGTTATCGTAAAGACTACTAATTACAATAACGTCACCGATTCCGTATTTAAGAGCTTTTAATGCTGGGTAAGAACCTAAGGGAATTTTTCTAAATTCTGAGAACAATTTAAGCAATTTAGGTTCTTCTTCTCCTATATAAGTAGGTCTTAAATCTAATCTCTTTAAATATACATAAACTTCTTCACCCTCTTTATGCTCTTCAGCAGGCTCAAGACCTATATAACCATCAGCCACTGAAAAAGTTCCTATCATATAGCTATCAAAGGGTATACTTAAAGCAAAGTATTTTTCATCTTTTTTAAACAAATATACTGGAAGATAAGTGTAACGGTTCTTATCAGCTTTTGCATCGTTTAGTAATATTGCTTTAACTTTAATTTCGTCTGTTAATTCTTTTCCAGCTACTATTGAGAGGTATTTATTTATTACCCTTTCAGTTATCATAACAGTTGAAACAATATTGCCAGGAAGACCTATTACTGGTTTTCCTTTTACGGTGGCTAATATTGTTGGTTTTCCCGGTTTAAACTTTAATCCATGAACTATAATTTTACCTAATTCTCTAATTACTTGATGAACAAAATCCTTCTCACCAGCACTTGTACCTCCAGTCAATATCACCACATCTGCTAAATCTAAACCTTTAAGTAACTCTTCTTTGATCAACTCCTTATCGTCCCTTACATGAGTATAACCAATAATCTCATATCCTTCTGATTTTAGTTTAGCATAAAGATAAAATGAATTAGATTCATAAATCTTTCCTTTCTGTAACGGCTTTCCAGGCTCTATTAGTTCATCTCCGGTTGTTATTATATAGATTTTAGGTCTTTTAAATACTTTAACCTTTGTTATTCCAACAGAAGCTAAAAGTGCTATTTTTTCAGCCTTAATAATTTCTCCAGGCTTTAAAATTTCAAACCCTTTAGGAATATCGCTTCCTATAAATCCAATATTTTCCCCAAATCTTACTTTTCTTCCTACAAAGATTTTATCTCCCTTTCTTTCAGTTTCTTCGACCTTAATTACAGCTGTAGCATTTTCTGGAATTATAGAACCAGTATCAACTTCTACAGCTTCTTTATCTTTTATTTCAATCTCCTTATATTCTCCTATACTAATCTTATCAATTACAGTAAACTCTCCTGGAGTTTCAGAGTCAATTATAGCATAACCATCAACAGTAGATCTTGAAAATGGTGGTAAGTCAATTGGAGAAAAAACATATTCAGCAGAAACCCTATTTAATGAGTCTAGTATATCAACCTCTTCTACCCCAATGGGTTTAGGAGAAGTTTCATTAATGAAAATTCTTAATGCATCTTCAGCCAAAAGTAAGTTCTTATCGTCTAATATGGCTCGCATAAAAGAAAATAAAAAACAAAACTTATAACTTTACATACTTATGAGTGAGGCTTTTTTCAACTCATCTAGAACCATTAATATAGGGTCACGAACTTGTTCAACAGATAAGTTTGCCTCTTGACTAATTTGAGTTACGATTTGATCAACAGTTTTTTCTCCATCACATAAGTCCCAAACATAATAAGCTATAGGTGCTAATTCGTAAACCTTATCCTCTGAAACTTTAACTATATATCCTTCTCCATCTTCACTTTTATCTAGGAATTCTCCTATTTTTTGTGGTTTTAAATTCTTTACTTCATCAAAATTCATTCTTCCTCACCACTCTCTTCTTCAAATCTTGGTCTTCTTCCTCCTCTGCCTTGCCTTCTTCCTCCTCTGAAAGGTCTCCTATACTCTCCAGCTGATGGAGTAGTATCTGGAATTTGATCCGCTTGCGGAAAAGATTCATCATTTACTTCTGAAATTTGTGATTTGCTACCAGCATTTAACTGGACCTTACCCTTATAAGCAGTAGTCCATGCATTGTCTATCTTTACTACCATTCCCTCCTTTATAGAACCAGCTAATTTACCCCATAATGTTAGTTTTACCCTACCAGTATCGTCACCAACTATAGCTTCACTTATTGTCCTAGCACCATTTTTTGTTTGTATAACTTTTGCTTCTGTTGCTTCTAAAACTCTTACAGTTACATTAACATTTTCCATTCCTGGTTTTAGATTATTTATTTTCTCTTCTCCCATTCGACTCGACTCACGAGATTTGTTAAAATATACTTTACGTCATAGTATAAAAATTCTTGTCATATCGTGAATAAGGTATCGATTAACTAGTTTAAGTTTAAAAAGAGGCTGATTTTTTGTTCCATATTATTTTGTATGTTTTAAACTAATCACCCAATATTGTTAAGATTTCTTTTTAAGCTATACAGCTATAATTATCTTTGGGAATAAATGTGAGTAGTAATCAACAATTATTAGAATATCCTAAAAAGTTTGTTGAATTACTCTCAGCTCCATTCATAGGAAGGGAGGAAGAGGCTAAAGTCATAACACTAGCCCTACTCTCTAAAGAGCACGTGATATTAATTGGAGAACCAGGTACAGCAAAGTCTGCACTAGCAAGAAGAGCTGCTGAATTACTGAACGCCAAGTTCTTTATGTATCTATTAACTAAATATACCGAACCAGCTGAATTATTTGGAGCTTTAGATATAAACGCATTAAAACAAGGCATATATAAAAGAATTACTAAAGATAGACTACCAGAAAGTGAAATAGCATTCCTAGATGAAATATTTAATGCTAATTCAGCTATATTAAATGCCTTATTATCTTTGTTAAATGAAAGAGTAATATATGATGGATATAACGTAATAAAAGTACCATTACGAACATTAATATCAGCAAGTAACAGAGTTCCAGATGAACCGGAGTTAGATGCTTTATATGATAGACTTTTACTAAGACATTACGCGAGACCCGTTAGTGAAGATCTATGGAAAGATCTGATAAACTCTGCATGGGATTATGAGTTCTCTAATAAATGGATAGTTAAAGAGCCAATTATGAATATAAAGCAATTAGATGATTTATACAGTTTAATTCCCCAAGTAGATTTGTCCCCAGTGAAAAGTAAACTATTAAAGTTGTATGCAATGCTAGAAGAAAAAGGAATTCATCTAACAGATAGAAGAAAAGGTAAAGTATTGAAAATAGTTTCTGCTCATGCTATACTTAATGGAAGATTAAAAGCTATTGAAGAAGATTTAATAGTACTAAAGTATATAGCCCCAAAGGAAATAGATGACTTTGAGAAAGTATCAGCACTATTATCAGAAGAGCTAAAGACACCTATTAAATATATGAAAGAGCTGAATGAAATCTACTCAAATATAAAAGAAGCGAGTAAATATGTTGATGCGGCTAATGAGTCTGATCCTAGATTAATTGAGCTAATTAGAAGTTTAAGGGCTACTAGGGACAGAGTGATGGCTTTAGGAAAGGAGAGTGGAGACGAAAAAGTGGAAGATTTTTCAAAGGAAGTTGTTAAAGAAATTGATGTACTATTAGAAAAAGTAGCTAGAAAGCTGGGGATTTATACATGAGTGAAGAAGAAGGTTTTTTAAGAGGTATTGATTATGAAGATCCTTTAGTTCGTTATCGTGGTGAAAGAATAAGTTATACATTGAAAAAACTTAGTGGTAGAGATTTACAATTAGATGAGAATTTTTTGATAGATACATATTACATCCATTACTTACCTATGCCTATACCTAAAACAAAGGAGGATGTTCCTAAAGGAAAAGAAATAATGTATAGATTTATAGATATGATGCTAAATTCACCTTTAGTTGAAGAGAATAGGAATTACTCTATGGTTAACTCAGCTGTTAGTATGGCATTATCTGTTAGTTATGTTCAAAATCTAATAGAAGAATTAGAAAGAATAAAGAGAACTTCACAGTCCCAAGAAGAAAGACAAATGGCTGAGCAAATACTTAACGGTCTAATGAAAGGAAGTGGAGGAAAGCAAGGACAAAAACAACAGCAACAACAAGATAGTCAGCAAATGGAGAAACTAATGAAACAAGTTAATGACAAAGCACTAAGCAAAGCAATAGAAGATGCAGAATCAGTTAGAAATTTACAGAAAATAATAGGCGGCAATGGTGCAGGTACGGGTTCGATACTTAATTTTGAAGGAGAAATTCATGAAGTTCTTAGATTAGCTAGAAATACAGAAATAAAGAAAATTCTAGAATTTTTAAGCGGAATGCCCAGATTAGGAAGCTTTACAAAGAAAAGAACTACTAGATTTTCTAGAGGAGAACTTTATGGATACGAGGAAGGCTCGGATCTTGAGAGAATCGTATCTTCTGAATTAGCTTTGCCAGAAGAACTATTCTACATAAAACTTGCGGAATCCCAATTATTATTGTATCAAAAGAGAATAAAAGAAGTATTAGGACCTATTTATTTATTACTAGATAAATCAGGAAGTATGGATGGTGAAAAAATAATATGGGCTAAAGCTGTAGCCTTGGCATTATATAGTAGAGCTAGAAGAGAAAATAGAGATTTCTATATAAGATTCTTTGATAATATACCTTATCCTTTAATTAAAGTTCCTAAAAATGCAAAAAGTAAAGATGTTGTTAAAATGATAGAATATATTGGCAAAATAAGAGGAGGAGGAGGTACTGATATCAGTAGATCTGTAATTTCAGCATGTGAAGATATTAAAGAAGGTCATGTAAAAGGAGTAAGTGAGATAATATTATTAACGGATGGTGAGGATAAAATTGCTGAAACTACAGTAAGAAGGTCTTTGAAAGAGGCTAATTCTACATTAATTAGCGTAATGATAAGAGGAGATAATGCTGATTTGAGAAGAGTCTCAGATCAATATTTAGTAGTATATAAATTAGATCATGAAGACCTTTTGAAGGTAGTAGAAGCATAAAGGAGGAGGACCCAGCATCATTCCATCCATACTTGGGCGTCAGCTGGGCATGGCCACTTAACCATATACTTCCATAAAATAAAAAATTATTTTTTAAGAGATGAAAGGTATTCCTTAATGTATTTCATATCTTCTTCTAAGTTGTCCAAATTCTCTTTTAACCATAATAATCCACCAGCAGCGTCTTCAATCTCACCTTTAACTTTTAACTGTGAAATCTTATCTTTCCAATTGAATATATCCTTAGATATTACTAAGAGATAGAGGTCCCCTTCGTTTCTTAGATGAATTTTACCCCAGAATAATTCATCAACCTTATATTCCAATTCTTTTCCGAAAGGAGGTCTCTCTGGTCTCTCACTTACTGAATACCAACCTCTTGTTATAGTAGCTCCTATTTTTGTTAGTGTATCGCTAATCCTGTCTTCATACGACATTAAACTACACCCTTCGAAATTAGAACTTGTTTAGCCAGATTACTTATACCTAGTTCATCTGGTGAAAAACCGAACGCTAAACCTAGTAATTGAGTTACATATATTGCAGGAAGAGTCCAATTAGTATTAAACTCAGCCTTTATTTTAAGTTGTAGTGAGTCTAGCTGTAAATGACACAAGCTACAAGGATGAACTAAAAGGTCTGCTTCTTGATCTTTTGCACTTTTCAGCACATTATATGCCATTTTTATTCCCACGTTAGGATTACTACCCATTAAAGGAAAACCGCAACACGACCTAGCATTAGGAAACGTTACTGGAATTGCACCAGTAGCCGAAATCAAATCTTCCATACTATGAGGATTAAATGCCGGTTCAAAACCCATTATCTCCTCTGGTCTTAACATCTGACATCCATAATATGCTGCAACTCTTAATCCAGTTAATGGTCTTTTTACTTTTTCCTTGATTTTCTGAATTCCTATATCTCTAACAAGAACCCATACTATATGTTCAGCATTAGCTTTTCCAGAATAGTTAATTGAAGTACCCTTAATTCTTTCCTCGACTTTTTTTCTTATATCTTTATTTTCCTTAAACTTATATGCAGCTAACCTATGGCTATGAAGACAAACACTACAAGGAGTAATCATTTTATTATATCCCATTTTTTCCACTATTGATAAATTCCTAAGATTTAAGGCAACATGTCCAACTTCATCATATTCATCATAGAATCCTCCTCCACAACAGTTCCAATCTTTCACTTCTTCTAGCTTTAACCCTAAGGTTTCGAATACTTTTCTTGTTGCGATATCTACATCTTTAGAAAGCCCATGAGTTGCACAACCTGGATAATACGCATAGCTCATTTATTATCACCACTAAGAATTTTCCTGACCTCACTTATATTTTCAACTGGTTTCTCTTTTACTAAAGCATACTTAACTTTACCAGATTGGAAAAGATAAATGAAATCTTTTATGGAACCAAGCAATCCATACGTACTGAGATAAACCTTAGCCTCTTCTAGTTTTCCAGATTCTACTAGAGAATTAAATATTGCTTCAATATGCTTCTCTCCAGTTTGTGCTACTGACGTCTTTTCTTTAGCTAATCTAGTATAAGCCCTAGTTTTCTTAATAGCTGTTACAGGTTCTATATCTCTTGGACAAACATTATAGCACATATAACAGTATGTACAACGCCATGCACTATCTATAAGAATCTTCATCCTCTCTTCAGTAATCGTGTCTCTGGGATCGGCTAGGAATCTATAACCTTTAGCATGAGCAGCAGGACCTAAAAATTCTGGATCCATTTTAACACTCGGACAAGCTGATACACATAGCCCGCACCATATACATTGAGCGAATTTCCAAAGTTCTCTCTGATCTTCAGGTTTTAATCTTTGTTCAACATTACCTTCTAAAACTTCCTTATGAGGATAAAGTCTAGGTTTAACTTTATACATTCTTTGATAAAATTCATCTAAATCAACAATAAGATCTTTAACTGGTTTAAAATAATCCATCGGCTCTATTGTGATAACATTAGAACCGTATTTCTTTGCCATATCAATGACTAATGTTTTACATGCAAGTCTTGGTTCTCCATTAATTTTCATTCCACAACTTCCGCAAACTGCCATATGACAAGATGCTCTGTATGCAAGCGTAGGATCTTGTTCACTTTTAATTCTTCTTAAAGCCTCGGTAAATTGAGTAAATCTATCAACTTTTAATTTATATTCTTGCCACCAATATCCTTTTTCAGGAGAATATCTCTTTATCTTAAGTACTACATCCATCTCTTCATTTTGTAGAGACATTTTAATACACCCTAGCTTCTGGTTTCCATTTTGTCATTTTTACAGGTTTATATGTAATCTCTACACTATTACCTCTCAGATATGCTATCGTATGTTTGAGCCAGTTCTGATCATCTCTTTCTGGGAAATCTAACCTATAGTGGGCTCCTCTTGATTCTTTTCTGTTTAAAGCAGAAGTAGCTATTACAAGGGCTAGATCTAACATGTTCTTAAGCTCAAGAGCATTATAAAATTCTGTGTTATAGACCTTACTCTTATCTAATACATACATTTTTTTCATATCTTCTCTTAGTTTCATAATTTCTGAAAGAGCAGTTTTTAATCCATTTTCATCCCTAAACACACCAACGTAATCCCACATAGTATCTCTCAATTTTTCTAATATTTCTCCAAAATGAATACCGCTTTCACTTTTTACTACGTCATAAGCTGAGTCAATCATTTTTTCAGCTTCTTTATCAATATCGGAAGAAGGTTCAGTGTAACTTTTAAGAAATTCGACTACAGCCCTTCCTGTTTCTCTACCAAATACTAAAGTTTCTAACAAAGAGTTAGAACCTAATCTGTTGGCACCATGTACTGAAACACATGCTGCTTCTCCTGCTGCAAATAATCCTATCAAATCTGGATTTCTACCAGTTATATCTACATCAATACCTCCCATATAATAATGTTGAGCAGGCCTTACTGGAATCATCTCTTTGGTTGCATCTAACCCTGCAAAGCTCTTTGCTGCTTCATAAGCTAGGGCTAATCTCTCCTTAATATAATCCTCACCTAAATGAGTAAGATCTAAGCCTACATACCCTCCCGGAAATCCTCTTCCTTCTTTTACTTCAGTAAGTATTGCTCTAGAAACTATATCCCTGGGGGCAAGATCCAGTTTTTTAGGGGCGTATCTTGCCATAAATCTTTCTCCTTTAACGTTTCTTAGTACTGCCCCCTCACCTCTTGCAGCTTCACTAATTAAGATATCTGAGGGATACAATGCTGTAGGATGGAATTGAACAAATTCTGGATCTTTTAATGCGACCCTTGCTCTTAATGCCATAGCATAACCGTCACCAGTATTGATATAACTATTGGTTGAATGCCTATATAACATTCCCATACCTCCGGAAGCTATCACAACAGCTTTTGCTTTGAAAAATACTGGAACCATATTCCTCATATCAAAAGCTATAATACCTCTAACCCTGTTCTCATCTCTAACTAATTCCCATGCAAACCATTCAAAATAGAAATCTACACTACCTAAACCAGAAGTTCTTTCATATACTGTATGCAATAGTGCCATTCCAGTCTTATCTCCAACAAATCTAGTTCTAGGATAAGTTTGCCCACCAAAATATCTCACAGCAACTCGTCCATCTGGTTGCCTATTAAATAAAGTTCCCCATCTTTCTAGAAGCATCACTATCTCTCCAGACTTATATGCTAAGAGTTCAGCAGCATCTTGATCGACTAAATAATCGCCTCCTTTGATAGTATCATAAGCCATATAATCTGGATTATCATTTGGATCTGAATTGCCTTGAATGTAGGCCGCAATTCCTCCTTCAGCAGCCGCTGAATGTGATCTGGTAGGGAATACTTTAGAGATTACTGCTACGTTATAACCTGCTGAAGCTATCTCGTGTGCTGCCATTAATCCAGCTAACCCAGCTCCTACGATTACAACATCGTATGAAACTTTCTCCACATGAGTAAATGTGTATTTTGACTAAAAAACCTTTATTTCACAATTTCATTTAGAGAGTTTACTACAAACTTAGGTTTAATATTTGTTCTCTCAATATCTTTTATCGAAGATATACCAGTTAAAACCAAAATTGTATCTATACCAGCATTAATACCCATTTTTATATCAGTCTCTAATTGATCACCAATTATAACAGCTTTATTCAAATTATTTATGCCAGATAATTTCAATGCTATTTCTATAATCCAAGTATTTGGTTTACCGGCTATAAAGTCAGGCTCTCGCTGAAGTGCATAAATTATAGCAGACGCTAATGCACCGGCTCCTAATTTTAAACCATCCTTAGAAGGCCAAAGCCTATCCATATTTGTAACTATAAACTTAGAACCTTTGTAAATACACCTCATTGCTGTAGATAATTTTTCGTATGTACTTAATCTGTCTAGACCTAAAACTACTGCGTCTGGTATTTCCTCTTCTACTTCATTTGAGCTAATTATTCTAAAATTAAAATTTTTTAATTCCTCGATTAGTCCTTCTTCACCCACAACAAAAACAGTTTTCACATTAGTCCTTTCCTTAAGATAAATTGCTGCTGCAGTTCCACTAGTTATAATGTCTTTAGGCTCTATCTTTACTCCTAAATAATTTAATTGTCTAGATAAAATTACCCTACTAAAACCAGAATTATTAGTAATTAATAATACTTTTTTACCTCTTTCTATAATTTTCTTGATTGCTACAATATTACTCCATATAGGTTCTCCTTCTCTGACCAAGACTCCATCTACATCACTTATTATAAGTTCATAATCATCCAATAACATTGGACTTCAACTCGTTCATTTTTATCTTTATTTTTTCTATTAGCTTATTTTCGTCCTCGGCAAACACAAAATATCCAAAAGGATAATAAAGTATACTCTCGCAATCCCATCTAACAAAAGGTAACGTAACTTTTGCGTAAATGGTATTATTACCTCTATAAATTCCTATTACATAATTCTCGTCATTTTTCTCTATTATATAAATATCGCATTCCTCTTTTTTATAATGGACTACTTTTTTGGCATTCAACATTTCATTTGTCAATAGCATTTAAACCCCCCAATTTACTCTATTTAACCGTGGATTCTGAAGCTATTACGAGAAAGTACTACTCTAAATTAAAAAGCTTACCAGACATGAAGATTCTCTCAGGACTTGCAACGTTTGAATCAGCTATAGTAATAATAAGAAGCATAGAAATAGGATTGTTATATTTAGTATCATTTATAATATACTTTGCATTATTATCAATATTATTCATAACTGAAAAAAAGTTAATTTTCTTTTTCATAGATTTGACTGCATTCTTCTATATTATATTTTCTTATATAATTATAGGGTATTATTATTACGCATTAACTCTTTTCTCGCCACTCATAGGTTATACATTATTACCAAGAACAAGCGAATTAAAATCATCACTTATTATACTAGCAATAAATTTTGCATCAATAGCATTTCACATAACTTATCTTAACGTTATATATATAGTAATGATCTCCTTGGTTTTTTACTATTACATTCACTTAATTAATAAGAAAGGCGAAAAAATAACTGGGATTAAATCACTACAAATTCTAAGACCTTTTTTGGCCAACATAATAAAAAAAGATTCTAAGCAATTAGAAAAGTTCTTGCAGGATATATCAATTAAATCAACCATTCATATAGGTATCTTCAAAGTGAATAATATCTATTTTGTTTTACCAAAAATTCATTATGGCATCTCTGGAGATATAGGAAGTAGCAAATTTATCTATCAACTAGAGTCAGAGAATCCAAATAACTTAATTTTCCATGGCCCAGGAAGTCATGAGATAGATTTAGCAACATCAACACAATCTAAAGCCATAGCTAAATTAATTTCAGATGAGGAGAAAAAAGCTGATAATTGGGTTTCTCTTAAATTCTACGGTATAAAAGAATGGACCTGTGGTGAATTTTCTGGCGTCACTCTAGATTTTGGTGATAAAAGCTTATCATTCGTACAAAGACCTAACTACGGTATTGATGACCTACCCTTAAAACTGTGGAATTTTATAGTAAATTCTGGAAATTATATAGTTGATTGCCATAACGAATACCTAGAGAGAGAATTACCTTCTAATACTGATTCATGTATAACTAATGGTATACTAAAAAGTATAAAAGAAAAAGGAGAAGAAAAGCCTTTTATTGTAGGGTATGCTGAAGATAAGGTCAAAGACTGTGAAGGTTTATGCGATAACAGAATTAGAGTTACTTACATATCTGATGGAGAGAAAGATCTTAGCATAATTTATATTTACTCAAACAATGCTGATCCGAATCTGACCGTAAAAATCAGAGAAAAACTGAAAGGTGTAGTTAACTATCCCATACTTGTAACGCCAGATGATCATAGTTGTACTGGTACAGTTTTTGGAGATCTTTACATCCCAGCCCAACCATGTGAGCAATTAGTGGAAAAAGCGCTTGAATTAACATTAAAAGCCAAAAGCCAAGCATTAAAAACCACTATATCTTTTAAAGGAATAGAAATAAAAGGGGTTAAAATACTAGGATCAATTATATCATTAATGGTAAATGCACTAGAAGAAGTAGGAGGGTATACAATGAAAACATTTTGGATTCCTTTAGTTACACCTTTTATCCTTACTATAATTTTTATTTTACTTACTAATGTTCATATTAAATTCTGAGATTAAACTATCAACTTGAGTTTTCCATATTTGTAAGCCAGATGGGGATCTAGGATAATTATAATATAATTGCTTAATATTTTTCATGTATTCTGCTACTGTTTTTAATTTCATTAATAGAGAAGGTCTACCTAATCCTGCAATTATCCTCATAGCTTTTTCCGCTACTGATAAGTGAAGATCACCTTTTTCACTTGCTTCAAGTAAATCCTCCTCTTTTAGAACTTTCTTGTTCATTCCATAGTTTATATCATCATCACTGAGTTTCTGTAAAAATCTTCTAAATATATCAAGGCTAGCTTGTTTTGCTCCATATTCATTTATATAACATATATTCATATCCCATAATCCTTGAGCTGAAAAGTCACCTTTTTCAAAAGCATTAAGTATAGTTTTAGCTGCACAATAACCGGATATCATGGCTGAACCCTTCCCTCCTCCGTGAACTGGATTTACAGTATATGCAGAATCTCCAACAGCTATAATACCATTCCACACCATTGTATATAATGGTCTTCTTGTTGGAACTAAAGCCCCTCCTTTAACTAAAAGCCTTGATTTGTCAACATCCGGGGCATATGAGTCTAAATATTTTTGGTAAAAGACATGAACACTAGGATAACCCATTCCCCCTTGAATACCTAGTCCTACATTAACTTTATTCTTGCCTTTAGGAAAATACCACCAGTATCCGCCAGGAGAAGCTTTCTGTGTAACGAAAATTCTCAGGTAATCGTGATCTTCAATGTCATCTCTAGTTAATAATACCTCTCTATACGCAATATCAGCATCTTTTTCATCTAGATCTTCTGCAATAGGTAATTCTTGCGGTAATTTGCTTCTTACACTTCTTGAATATCCCGTTGCATCAACTAAAACTTTCGAATATACAGCAACTTCTTCATTGCTTCTTCTATTATATAATACTGCACCTTTAACAAAGCCGTTTTCAAAGAATGGTTTCATCGCAGTAGTTTGATCCCATATTTCTACGCCTTTACTCTCAGCTTCTCTAAGTATTCGTTGATTATAAAGAGGAGCATTTAGCTCAAATCCTTCTCCATTTACAGTCCATACAGTTTTCATATCTGGACTATACAGTTTTATACCGCTAATCTTATTCTCTAATTCTTCACCTTTAGGATAAGGCATTCCAAGCCTATCGAAATGCGCCTTACTTACTGCATCACCACATGGTTTATCTCCAATTCTATTCCACGGTTTGCTATCAACTAATAGCACTTTTAATCCTTTTCCAGCCAAATGAAAAGCTGTTGATGCTCCGGCAAAACCTCCTCCAATAATGAGTACATCATATTTTAACTCCTTCAAACCAAATCGGTATTTATACTCTCTATTAATAATTAAAAAACTATCTACAGTATTCTGTTTATGAAAGTTTTCTGCAAAAATCTTTTATTAAATTTCTTTTTATAGCAGTAGGAAGATTATCTACTATTTTTGACATAAAAACTTTGTTTTCATCATCACAATAAACTAGTAAACCATCGACTTCAGATTTCTCCAGATTTTTTAAAAAAATATCCACCTCGTTTTTCTTCCATAAGAATAACTCATACCCAATATCTATGTTTTCAAGTAGTGCTTCTCTTATAAGCGTTACTAATTCTTGGTATTGTATTTCAGTAAAAACGTTAATAGTAGTTTTTTTACTTCCACTACTTCTCACATCCAAAAATATTTTTCTAAAATAATTTTCGAAATTATCATTATTTACAGATATTAATGTAAGAATATTTTTATACGGCATATTTTATTGTAGAAATGTAAAGTATTAGTGATTTTCGTTTGGATTTGAAAATACTTAGGTATAACTAGTTAGCCGATATAATGGATATGAGAAAATATAATATATATGATAATTCAAGTCTTATATGAAAAAATAGATAAGGAGCTACTATCTGTTATAGGCATTCTAAGAAGATTAAAAGGAGAAAAAGAGATATTCTTCTCTAAATCCAATAGAAATGAAATTTTCATTGATAATTATAAAGTTTGGGAAACAGGGAAAAGTAAGGATGAAATAATCGAAGAGTTTTACAACGTTAAGATTTACAAACTAGTTAAGAATGCAATAATGGGTGTTAGCTCCTGATTTGTCTTATATAGTGAGTAGAATCAGTTATAACAAGGTATCCTCTTGCCTCAGGCGGGAACTCTTTTGTTACACCACCTATGTAAATAACTCTTGCTAATTTATCTATTTCTAATCTTTTATGTTGAGCAACAACTAACCAGTCCCAAGGGCCTGCAGATATACTTCGTCTTAACTGGTCGATATCGCCTTGATGACCATGAAGTATGAAATATTTAGTAGATGAAATTTCAGCAATATATGTTGTAGTAGCTATTATCTCTTCCCTATATCTTGGTTCTGCCATAATACACTTAATTGCATGAGGATCCATGTCTCCTTGAATATAGACAATTTGTGCCCAAGGAGCTAAACTTCTTATAACATAAAGAACATCAATTACCCTTGGACATTCATAATCCCAGTAACACTGTGTTGTATCCCCATCTAAAACTATTGTTTCTGGTTCCTCTTTCTTGATTATGGAAGATAATGTACTTTCTACGTGAGGCTCTGGAAATCTGATATTCCCCATTACTAGTAGCTTCAAACTCTCTTCACCTTTAGATTATTTGATTCAAATGCTATATTATCTTTTCGTAATAACCATTAGCATTAGAATTTTATATTTAGTATTAAGGTATAGTTATGAGCTAAGTTGAATACAGCCACATTAATATTAATTTCTATATTATTAATAGCCTTACCTATTATTCCAGCATATTTGCTAAATTTTCCAGCCTTTGTAGCCCTATCAACCATAGATTTAGCCATCGTAATATACATAATGACAACATATAAGACTTGGACCACACTCAAAAGTAGAATAGTTGGCCTATATTTTTCTGGGGTTTATGCACTGGGAATCACATTAGGAATTTTCTTTGCTCTACCAGTGAAACCTAGACTTTTTGCTATAGTAGGGCTCATTTACGTCTTACCCTTTATATTTCAATTTATAATTTCAATAAAGCCATTTATATCTAAGCTTATATCTAGAAATCTTTTAACTTTTGGTAATGGTTATGTTGCATTCTTACTCGTTCTAATTATAGGAGCTATAATAGGAAGATACTTAGCAAACTTTTATCAATTAATTATATTATATTCTGGAACGATTATAGTAGGAATACTAATATTACTCTATCTTAGGAAGTGAAATTAAATGGATATTGGTGTAATAGGGGCAGGTCCTGCGGGATTAGCATTAGCATGGTTCTTAAAGGGTACCAAATATAACGTTACAGTCTATGAAGGACTTAATGATGTAGGTCTGAAACCATGTGCATGGGGATTAATTTCTGGTATTGAAGATTATGTACCAATAACTAAAGAGGCTATTATAAGTGAAATAAAAGGATTTAGGATATACCTTGATGATAAACTAGTACATGATATTCGAGTAAATAAAAAGTTAGGATATATAATAAATAAGCCAATTTTTCTTAAGAATATTGCTGAAAAGGTAGAGGTAAAATATAACATAAAAATAATAGAAAAAGACGGCGAGTATTTTACTACAGAAGGAACAAAAATAATTGCAGACAAAATGATTTATGCTAACGGTCATTACTCATTACCTAAAGATAACACAATTCCCGCCATTCAATATATAACTGATTACCAAATAGATAAAGAAATAGTAGAATTCTATTTCTATAGTGATTTATTAGGTTACGCATGGATATTTCCAGACGAAAATGGAAGTAAAATTGGAATTGGAGGATGGGCTGATATACCCTTTCTTAAAGAGAGAATAAAGAGAATTTTAAAGGGAAAAATACTCAATTTTCATGGAGCAAGAGTATCAGATTTTGGTATTCTAGAAGAGAGATTAAACGGGAGATTTATAGGTGAAGCCTTAGGCACTGTATATCCTCTAACTGGAGAAGGAATTAGACCCTCAATAATATCAGCAAAACTCTTAGCAGATTCATTGCTCAATGAGAAAAATTTCGAGAGGGAGTTTAAAAAAAGCAAATTATATTGGACCATCCAAACTCAGGCTAAAATTGTTCATGGCGTTAAAAAAGGATATATGAGTTTAAAGGGACTATCTAGAATTATGACAAAAAGTGATCCTAATCTAGTCTTAAAAGTTGCTATCGGTGACTTCGATTCATTTGATATTATTAAGTTATTTGGGAGGATGATTATATGACATATTTCCTTGATGATATAGATAAAAAAATCTTAAAAATTCTTCAAGAAGATGCTAGGACGCCTTTTTCTAAGATCGCTAAAATGCTTAATCTAAGTGAGTCTACAATACATATTAGAATTAAGAGATTAAGGGAAAATGGTATAATAAAAGGATTTTATGTAGATGTTGACCCAGAAAAAATAGGTTACAATGTTGTAGCTTTTGTATTAATTAAGGCAGATCCAAAAAAATACGAACAAATATTGAAAAAGATATATGAGTTCAAGGAAGTATATGAAATATTTGACGTGACTGGTGAATATTATGCATTATTAAAAGTTAGAGTAAAAAGCAGAGAAGAACTTGCAACAATATTGGATAAAATAGGTAATATGGATGGAGTAACCTCAACTTATACCATGTTTGTATTAAGAACAATTAAAGAAATGAAGACAATAGACTTTACTTAATCCGTGCGAAAGCTCTTCATCATGTTTTCAGCCGGTTTATTATTCTTCATTTCCTAATTTTTTTAATGAGATATTCAATTATATATTTTGCAGGATTAATATGTGTAGCTTCGTAAAATCCTTTCCAAAGAGGAGCAGCATTTACTTCGATAACCTTATAACTGCCATCCTTATCTTCTACGATATCTATCCCTGCATAATCTAATTTCAATGCTTTAACTGCTTTAAGTGACAATTCTTCAAGTTCATGATTTGGTAAGAGAACTTGAGTAAGAGACCCTTGAGCTACATTAGTTTTCCATGAAGATTTGTTAATTCTATATACACTTCCTAGTATTGAGTTACCTACAACAAACACTCTTATATCTCTTTCTGGCTTATCAACATATTTCTGAACATAAACTGGTTGATTAACAGATAGTATTGCTTTTGCCACTCTAAACGCTATATCTGGATCAGAAACTCGTACTGAACCAAGTCCTAGACTACCTATAACGGGTTTTATTACAACATCTTTCCATTCATTAACAAGTCTCATCACCTCAAAGGGATCTTCTACTATAGTAGTATCTGGAACTGGTACTTTAGCCATCTTTAGTTTTAATAAACTGTTAAACTTATCTCTTGCGATAAACATGGAGTCCGGTGAATTTATTAATGTAACACCACTACTTTCAAGGGCTTTGAGAGTATCAAATCTTTTCATTAACTGCTCTGTTGAAGATATAAACCCTAAGTTCCGTATTACTGCACCATCTAAATCTATTCTTTTTCCTCCATAACTAAATTCTAAACCATCCTTAGTTATTATAGGATTTAATTTGGAAATTCTAATGTATATTGGCGTATTCCCTGTGTTCTTTATCTCTAGTAGAAGTTGCTTAGCTGACTCTGTAATTTTTTGAGATTCATGAATAACTGCTATTCTAATATCAATCCACCAAGTGAACACTCGATAGAAGACTTTTTATAATTTATCCAGCCCGGCTTCGTTTAAAAGCCCCTTCGTTAAAAAAGTTGGCAACGATATTATAGCTTCAGTAAAATCTTGACTTATTTCCAATTTTCTTACAATATCTAAGTAATTAGTTAAAGCATTTTCATATTGCTTCTTTACAAACTCTTTATACTCTTTCCCTTTAAGTTCATATAACTGTTTAGCACTTCCAGTTAGCTCCTTTAATTCTCCTCTTTCATATTTTACACAATCTATATAATCATCAACTAATTGATAGGCGATTCCTATATATTTCCCTATATCTAAAGTTTCTTCCACTAAATCTTCTCTATGAGATGCAAATGAGGCTAACATCGTAGATAGTTTAAATAAACTAGAGGTTTTTAGTTCGATCGTAGAAAGATATTCTGAAGGAGAACCAAATATATCCTTTAAAGCACCTACAGCCGTATCCTTCCACAGTTGTATACTAATTTTTAACGCCTCTTCTCCGTAAGTAGAGATTATATTTAATGCTGAGGGAATTAGATAATTGGTAATAAAGATAACTTTCCTGTTAGTATAAATTGCCCAAGCTGAACTCCCTCCTCTTCTAATTATATCATAATCTACAATATCATCCAATGCAAGAGATGCGGAATGAAGAATCTCTGAAGCAAGAGCTGCTTTATATGCATTTTTTATATCCCCATTAAGAGCTTCTGTAAATAAAAATGTTAATGTCCCCCTAAATCTCTTCCCATCCTTTAGTATATATTTACTAACTTCTAATAATTGCCAATCTTTAATATCAACTAAATAATCGTCAACTAATTTATCAATGATCTCCTTGCTCTTTTTCCAATAAGAAAGTAAATCCACTTTATAATCCTCCTTTAACTCGCTTAAATAAATATGTCATAAGAATTAAATAAATTGGTGCTAGAAGAGGATCTATATCTAATAGAATTTCTCTCACATTAAACATAGAATTTCTTAATTCAAACTCTCTTTTTCTTACTATTATAGAATCAACACCTGATGTAATAAAAATCAGATCCTTCGATGTAGGAAGATCATAAAATCTTTTTACATCTCTATTAAGATATCTTCTCATTAAAGTTAATGCAGGAAAGAAAATGGGCGACAAAAAGATCTCCTTATCAAAATTTATTTCATTTAATTTTGTTAATAACCACTGGTTTAAACTATCAATATTTTCTAATTCTTTAATTATATCCTCAGCTCGCTTATTATTAACTTCAGTAGCAACTTTCCGAATTAGAGATAGCGAAACATTTATCTCGCATAATTCGTCAGAAAAATAAAGAACTTTAATATTACTTTTTCCTTTTATTTTACTATTACATGTAATCAAATAACCAATATTTTCTAGGGCCCATGCATTATCTAGAATAATTCTAGCTTTATTGTCATCATTAACGAATACAATAATATCTTTAAAACTTCCAGAATAAGGATTTTCTAAAAACGAAAACTCATATAAGCTAACTGATTTAACGAAAGTACCTTTTAATGAGATAATACTTCTTTCTAGGGTAAAAGCTTCTAATTCTGTATCTTCATCATAAACTAATGTTAAATTCTCTGGTATTTCTATCGGAATATTGTAAAAATTTATCTTTTTACTTATACTAAAGCTGTCTTTAAAGCTTGACAACATGAACACTTCCTTTCATCAGGTTTTTCAGGCAGTCTTCTAATAACTTCATAAAGAAGTTTTTTAACCTTAGCAGTATTTTCAGCCATAACTTTTGTTACCTCTTCTGCAGTTACGGGAATATCGGCAAAAACATCATAATCAGTAACCATACCTATAACACTATAACACATTTCAGCCTCGCATGCCAAATTCACTTCTGGAACTAAAGTCATGCCTATAATGTCAGCCTTAAATACTTCTTTCCAGACTATACTTTCCGCTCTAGTGGAAAATCTAGGTCCCTCGATGCAAATATACGTTCCTTTATCATGAGTAGTTATTCCTAAATCTTTTGCTGAATCCAAGATTATAGATCTTAAATGTTCACAAAAAGGATCAGCCATTGATACATGAGCTACAGTAGGGCCATCAAAAAACGTATATGTCCTTCCTTTGGTCATGTCGATAAACTGGTTTGGAACTACAAAATCACCAGGCTTATAGTCTAATCTTAGACTTCCTACAGCAGATACAGCAATAACCCATTTAACTCCAAGGCTCTTTAAAGCCCATATATTAGCTCTATAGTTAATCTTATGTGGAGGAATTCTATGACCTCTTCCATGTCTAGGTAAGAAGGCAACCTTTCTACCTTCCAGTTCACCAAGAATTATATTATCGCTAGGCTCTCCATATGGAGTATACACCTTAATTTCCTTTACGTTAGTGAGTATTTGTGGATCATATAAACCAGAACCGCCTATAATTCCTATGCTCGCCTTTTCTTTTGGCTCAATCATCACACATTTCTTGTAATGCTAAGTATAAAAGTATAAACCAAAAAATTGATAAAGTTTCATATCAAGAGCTTTTGGGAATTTAAATTGCCTAAGATACCTGTTAAAGTTGTTAAATGGGAAGAAGTAGTAGATTGGTCAACACAGCTAGCTGAAAAAATAAAAGAATCAAAATATGATCCAGACATTATAATTGCAATTGCCAGAGGAGGATTGGTACCAGCTAGAATAGTTGCTGATGTCTTAGGAGTGATTGATATTTTATCTATAAAAATAGAACACTGGGTAGAAACAGCTTCTCACACGCCAGAGGCTAAAGTCAAATATCCTTTTAAAGTAGACCTACAAGGTAAAAAAGTACTGATTATAGATGATATTACAGATACTGGAGATAGCGTAGAACTAGCTAAAAAATATGTGAAAGAAAATTTTGGCCCAAAAGAAGTTAGGACAGCAACAATGCAAATCATAGAAGCTAGTGCAAAGATTAAGCCTGACTATTATGCAATGGTAATTAAAGATTGGTATTGGTTCATGTATCCATGGAATTATTGGGAAGATGAAATAAATTTAATTAGAAAAATTCTGACTGAAGAAAATGATAAAGCAATAGATACTTCCTATTTAAAAGCAAAGTTTATAGAAAGTTATGGTGTAGAACCACCTATACCAGTAGAAAAAATTCTGACTGAAATGAAA
This sequence comes from Sulfurisphaera tokodaii str. 7, assembly GCF_000011205.1. NCBI lineage: Archaea > Thermoproteati > Thermoproteota > Thermoprotei > Sulfolobales > Sulfolobaceae > Sulfurisphaera > Sulfurisphaera tokodaii. The sequence goes on along the minus strand of NC_003106.2, from coordinate 483,892 downwards.
AGAAGAAATCTACTTTAGTATATTTTATATCTTAATTTACCTATAGCTCCACCAAATGTCTTTTTGACCCATTCAGCATCTGGCAATTCATCCCCTACTACATAAACTTTTGTACCATAATTTTCTGCTTCTTGTGAAAGTTTCTCTAATTCACTATTTGGCTCATCATAGATAACTAATGAATCGACAGCACCCATATGTAACGCTTTTCTTATTTCTTCAATACCATAAACTACTAGGCCGTCATCCTTAGCGATATGATATTTTAGTTCTTCTAGGAGATTTTGAACTTGGACATATTTCTGGTTTTTCAAAATATCTTGTGCCTTCATAACTAACTCCTTTAATCCAGCATCACCTTGGTCCGGAATATCAATAAGGGGTAATAGAACCAATTTTTTTAGCCTATAATCTAAATAATCTCCATCGTAGAAATCTTTCTTTGCATATCCTGGTCCTCCTAATAATATTCCCTTTAATTTCCCGCTCTCTAAATAAGGAAGTAAATATGAATTTGCCTTTTCTCCTACTTCTTTCAAGAAATTAGCATACATTTCCTCAATTATTCTATCAATACGTCTTTGAGACTGTCCACCCATCATATGCTTACCCGGTACAAAGCCTTCAAACTCGTCAAGCACTTCTATTCTGGTTCCTTTTAATATACCAATTGTAGCATAATCTCTTTCAACTATTATTAATCCGAAAACGTCATTTTCTTCTATCATATCTTCTAGAAATTCAGTATGAAAATATTTGTCTGTTCTGTAAAAGAATATTGTAACTTTTTCCGGTGGAGAGAACACAAAACATTTTGATTCTTCTGTCTCGAAATTCTCACCACAGAATATAACTAATCCGTTATCTGGAACCTTAGGTATTTGCGTTAGTCTATCTATAGCTGATTGGATTGCCGAAGTTACTGCATCCCTAGTTCTCTTCAATTTAATATTTTGCGCTATTGAATATTCTTGCCTTAATAAATTGAGAACATCTGGTATAGGTCTTCCAGGTGGTATGTACAATGATAGCAACACTGTAGCTGGGGCAGACCATTTTTTCAATTCTCTTATAAGAACTTTTAATTCTTGTTTAGTTATTTGATATTTATCAAAGACTCATCCCTTATCGATATATAAGTTACTTAATTAACCTAATAAAGCTTGCTACGTTAATTTAGGTCTTTGGTTAAAGAAAACGTTTTTTAGTACTAATAAATTATTATAAATGTTTGTGCGGGGGTGCCCGAGCAAGGTCAAAGGGGGCGGTCCCTTAAAGGGGGCCTAAACTGAGGCTCCGCTGGCGAAGGCCTGCGTGGGTTCAAGTCCCACCCCCCGCATCAATTTAAACCTATTACTGTTGGGCTAGTTAACTTATTTAAAAACTATAGTAATGTTATTTTTCAGATTAAAATAAATTTTACTTTTATCTTATAATTATTATAATCTAATCTATTTAGTCTTAAGCATTATAATATTAAGCTAATTTATAGAATTATGAATATTTACAATTTTAAAAATAATTTTAGTTATCTTATATATCAGCTATTATTCTATGGTTATTTTTATGATTAAACCCAACGTAATTACATAAAATAATTATTTAACTATAATGATTTTATTTCTTTTATCAAATCCTCTTCTCTAATATTTCCTATAACCTCTCCATAAATTAATCCATCTAATTGAACTATAAAACCATTTTTTAATTCCTTAAATTTATATCCGTTACAATCTTTACAAAATCCCTTTATTACAACTTTATAACCATTGTTAATAATACTATATTTTATACTATTATACTCCTTACTTTTTAAATCTCCAGAAAATAATTGAATTCTTCTTGCTAATTCATACAATCCTAATTTTACAAGATCATCACTATTTATCCCTTCATTTCTAAGATAATATGGCAAAAGGTATTCGTCTTCCACTTTAATCTTTACTTCTTTAATCTTTTCTCTTATATCAGTGATAGAATCTCTAAGAGTTTCTATGCAATTTTTTGCAATATCTTTAGCGTCATTAGATTCTCCTATCCATAAATATATAAGTGCTAGGGAAATTTTTTCACAATCCATTTGTATCACGGTTTTATATAGATGAAAGTTTCTTTTAGGTTTTCATCTTCTCTAGTTATAAGTGACAGTACTCCATAATTATTAGGATATCTAACAATCTCTATGTTCATTAGGCTTTTAGTTATTTTGTCTAATATATAATATGTTCTCGGATTCATCGAAGATCTTATGTTAATAAATAATAGGCCACCTTCTGCCCCTATGCTCTTCCTAAGTTTTTCTTCTCTAGTTAGATCAATCATAGCATCAGCTATTGTTCCAAGATATTTTACACTTCTAAAAGGAATAATATTAGTAAATTTAACATTATATAAGGTATTAAAAGTAGCATAAGTTATGGCTTCACTTATACTCATGGAAGCGTCTCCAGACAAGTATTTGGCACCTTTACGACTATACGCGTATGAATATATATTATCAATTATTCCCTCAATTAATTTAGTAGTAAATATTGTGGAAAAATAAAGTATTTTATCATCTATCTCCACGTCAAGATAAGGACTTCCTGAAGCCGCATCTAAAATATAACCAGCTATTTCCTTATATTGGTTTGTATCATTCTCACTATGAGGAAGTAGATCACTTTTTATTTCAATAGAGGAAAATTTTAACTTCACAGTAGTATCATATTCAGTTAAAATTTTATGGTTTTACTAAGACTTTGCCTACTTTATTCTTATCCTTTATCATTTTATAACCTTCATCAATATTTTCAAGACTGACTGTTCCTGCAATAACTGGTTTAATTTTTCCCTCTTGTGTTAATTTTAGTGTATCTTCAGCATCTTTTTTGGTAGCTGAGGCATGACCAACTATCTTTAAATCTTTTAATATTATGTAGCCCAATCTTAAATTATAGATTTGAGAAGGGTCGACATTCCCTATTTGAACAATCCTTCCGCCCATCCACAATGACTTTAAGCTTTCATCGAAAGTAGGAGTACCCACAGTATCAATAACTAAAGTAACATCACCTATCTTCTTTGCTTCTTCAGAAAACTTTGTACCAACGATGACATAATCCGCATACTGCTTAATTATCTTTGCTTTTTCTTCTGATGTTGTTACCCCTATAACTTTAGCACCTAAGGCCTTAGCAACTTGAATTGCATGTATTCCTACTCCACCACTGGCACCAGTAACTAACACTAGCTCCCCTTTACGTATACCACCAGCCCTTCTAATACCTCTATATATCATTCCGGTTACACAAGGTACAAGTACTGCTCCCTCATCTGGGGTACCTTTTGGAACCTTTACTAAGCTAGTTACTTTAATTTTAGCTTTCTCTGCAAAAAATCCGTCTAGCTCTTCTGAGTAGCCTAACCTATGATGACAATATGCTTCCTCACCTATTTGGCAATATTCGCATGTACCATCTGGTGCATATAATAAAGAAATTACTTTATCACCTACTTCAAATCCCTTTATATTTTCTCCGACTTCTTCTATGGTTCCTACAACTTCATGCCCTAGTATAACTGGGTATTTCATTCTTGGATAATATCCTTGTAGTTGAAGCAAATCTCTATAACAAAGAGCAGCTCTATCTACCCTAATTATTACTTCATCTTTTCCCGGCTTAGGATCAGGTACCTCTTCAAGTTTATACCCTTGCTTAGGTCCTGGAACTACAATTGCTTTCATTTATTGCTTATACTGTTTAAATAGTATAAATTTTTTATTAGCTTATTACCTTACGCTCGATTTTATAATTATGTATTTAAAAAATCCTCCACGAATAAAAGTACTTGAAGCTTTAGGTGCTATAGCTGATGGTAGAGTTAAAGTTATTAACGAGAATGAATGTGAAGTAATTTCCTCAGAAGGTGATAGAATTTATAAAGTTATTATCAAAGGAGATCTCGTTAATAGTAATGATAATGGTACTGTTTATCGAAATTACGTGGGATATCCTATAATAGCTTGTTTAATGTTGTTGAAAAAACTATCTTTTAATGAGAAGTTTTCTAGTGCATTAAAAGGAATACCTTGGAGGAAACTAAATGAAGAGTATAAAAGTTATGAAAGAGTTGAGGAAATAGTCTTTAATATTGCTAAAGAAAGAAACGTTAATAGGTGGGAATTGGAAAATTTTATAAAGGTAATCCTTGATGAACTTAGAAGATTACATCTTAGAAAGACTTAATGAGCCTTTATTCTGCGTGAATGAAGATGTCATTAGAAGAATTAAATACAAAATACAATATTTTCATCACAATAAGCAGAATGAAATATAGAGATAAAGGTAAACTAAGAGACCTAAAATTCGGAATAAAAGATATCATTTTAACTAAAGGTGTAAGAACAACTGCTGGTTCAAAAATATTAAAAGATTTCATACCTAGTGAGAACGCATATATTGTTGATAAAATATTAGCTGAAGGAGGAGAGATAATAGGAAAAACTAATACTCATGAATTTGCTATTGGTGCTACTAATACCTCATCTCTAATTGGACCAGCAAAAAATCCCTATGATCCAGAGAGAATAAGTGGAGGATCTAGTGGAGGATCAGCAGTGGCAGTAGCATTAGGTTTAGTTGATGTTGGTATAGGAACAGATACTGGAGGGTCTGTAAGAATTCCAGCATCATTATGTGGAGTCATAGGTTTTAAGCCAACCTACGGAATTATACCTACTGATGGCGTAATTCCTTTCAGTTGGACATTTGACACTATAGGTTTCTTAGCAAAAGATATCTCATTAATAAGAAGAACTATTGAAGCTCTTGCTGAAAATAAAATTCCTTTTATATCATACTCTAAGAGAAGGCCTACGTTAGGATTATTCCTATTTGGAGATTATGAAACTTCTAAGGCCTTAGAACCAGTAATAAATAAACTTTCATCCTATTTTGATTTAGTACAGATAGAGAATGAACTTCTGATTAAACATTCTAGAATTGTAAGAAAAACTATTGCTTTAGCAGAAGCTTCATCTTATCATATGAAATATTACGATAAATATAAAGACTTGTATTCGTCTGATGTTAGAAAATTAATCGAAGAAGGCTTCAAAATTTTGGCTACAGATTACGTCAACTCTTTAAGAATTAGAAAAGTATTGTTAGAGGAATACTTCTCTATCTTTAAAAAAATAGATGCATTAATTTCACCTACAACAAGAATTGTCGCACCTAAGATTCAAGAAGTAATAGGGAATGAACTAAAATATAGAGACTCTTTAATTGCTAATACCGAAATATTTAATACTTTAGGAGCTCCATCAATCTCAATTCCAGTAACTAAGCTAAATGATTTACCTGTGGGGTTAATGATTAGCGGAGAGCCCTATAAAGATGGAACTGTTTTAGATATTGCAGAGGAAATAATGGGAATTGTTGGTTTTATTAAGTAGTTTTACACAATTTGTTTTGATGGAGACTAATAATAAGTTAAAGATTTTAAAAACCGGAACTACCACGGTTGGAATAAAAGTAAAAGATGGAGTAGTATTAGCTGCTGATAGAAGAGCAAGTGCTGGAATGTATGTAGCACATAAGTATGTAAGAAAAGTCCTCTATGTTGCACCAAATATAGGTATTACTACAGCCGGTAGTGTAGCTGATTTACAGTTTATATATGATTTGCTAAAGAATATATATCATTATAACCTAATAACGGGGATGAGACCAATTACAATCAAAGCGTTAGCTACATATTTAGCTAATATGTTATCATTTTCTAAGTATCTTCCTTATATAGTTCAAATATTAATAGGTGGTGTAGATGAGCAGCCAAGATTATATAATCTTGATTATGTAGGCGATATAACAGAAGAGGATTATACTGCGACGGGTTCTGGTTCAGTAGAAGCTATAGGCGTAATTGAAGATGAATATAGGCCAGATATGACATTAGATGAAGCTGCTGACTTAGCTAGAAGAGCAATCTTCTCATCTATAAAAAGAGATCCCTATACTGGGACTGGAGTAATAGTGAGTAAGATAACTAAAAATGGACATGAGGAAAAAGAATATTATCCTCAAAGAAAAATCTAAAAGTTTTTATTCCTTTCTAGGAATTTATAATTATGAATGTAAAGTCCTCAGCTTTTAAGAATGAAGATTTTATTCCAGTAAGGTACACTTGTGACGGAGAGGATATATCTCCAGAGATAGAGTGGGATAAGGTTCAAAATGCAAAAAGCTATGCCTTAATAGTAGAAGATCCGGATGCACCTGGAGGTATTTTTATACATTGGATTATATATAATATAAAAGGAACAAAATTACCAGAAAATATAAAAAAAGTTGAAAAAACTGAATTTGGTATTCAAGGTGAAAATGATTTTGGAAAAATAGGTTATGGAGGACCATGTCCTCCTAGAACTCATCCTCCTCATAGATATTACTTCTATGTATATGCTCTTGATACAGAACTGCCAGAACGATCAAGAATAACTGCAGATGAGCTTAAGAATTTAATGAAAGGACATATAATTGATCAAGGAGTAATTATGGGTAAGTATAAAAGGAAGTAGCCCTTTTAACTATCTTTTTAGAATAATATATGTAAGGGTAAATTTCATGTCACTTGAGGAGGAAATTCTTTGGGCTGAAAAATATAGACCTAGAAGCCTTGATGACATAGTTAATCAAAAAGATATTGTAGAGAGATTAAAAAGATTCGTAAAAGATAAGAATATGCCCCATTTACTTTTCTCTGGTCCTCCCGGTACAGGGAAAACTACAGCCGCCTTAGCCTTAGTTCATGATTTATACGGTGACAATTATAGGCAATATTTTCTTGAACTTAATGCTAGTGATGAAAGAGGTATAGATGTTATAAGGAATAAAGTTAAGGAATTTGCTAGAACAGTAGCTGGGGGAAACGTACCATTTAAGGTGGTGTTACTTGATGAAGCAGATAATATGACTGCTGATGCTCAACAAGCTTTAAGAAGAACCATGGAATTATATACAGAAACAACCCGTTTCATTTTAGCTTGTAATTATCTTAGTAAAATAATTGAACCTATACAATCAAGAACTGCACTTTTTAGGTTTTATCCGTTAAAGAAAGAAGATGTAGTGGCTAGACTTGCATATATAGCTAAAAACGAGAAAGTAGAGTATGATCAGAAGGCCCTTGAAACAATTTATGATATAACTCAAGGAGACATGAGAAAAGCGATAAATATACTTCAAGCTTCATCAGTATATGGTAAAGTAACTGTAGAAGCTGTATACAAAGTTCTTGGACTTGCACAGCCAAAAGAAATAAGAGAAATGATTATGTTGGCACTACAAGGAAATTTCCTTAAGGCGAGAGAGAAGTTAAGAGAGTTATTAGTAAATTATGGATTGTCAGGTGAAGATATTATAAAACAAATACATAGAGAAGTTACAGGTAACGAAATAAATATTCCAGATGATTTAAAAGTATTACTAGTAGATTATATTGGTGAGGTAGAATATAGAATAATGGAAGGGGCAGACGACGAGATCCAACTAAATGCTCTTCTAGCTAAACTGGCCGTTTACGGAGAAAAGTACTTAAAAGGGAAGTAAATTGCCACTACAATGGTTTCTAAAATATAGGCCAAAGACTCTAAATGAAGTAGAGAACGAAGAAGATGCTAAAAAAGAACTAGTGGAATGGATAGAAAGTTGGTTAAAGGGAAAACCTAATTATAAGGCCGTATTGCTCTATGGACCTCCCGGAGTTGGAAAGACAACGTTAGCTGAAGCACTAGCTAGAGATTATAAACTCGAATTATTTGAAATGAATGCTAGTGATTCAAGAAATTTAAATGATATCAGAACTATGGCTGAACGAGCTTCTATAACAGGGACAATCTTCGGGATTAAGGGAAAATTAATACTTTTAGATGAGGTTGATGGTTTGAATGCAAGAGCTGATGCTGGTGCAATTGATGCTATTCTAGAACTTATTAATAAAACTAAATACCCAATAATTTTAACAGCTAACGATCCTTGGGACCCTTCCTTAAGACCTTTAAGAAATGCTGTAAAAATGATAGAATTAAAAAGGTTAACTAAATACCCATTAAAGAGAATACTTAAGAAAATATGTGAAGCAGAAAAGATTACATGTGAGGATGAAGCATTAGATTTTATAATTGAACAGTCAGAGGGAGACGCTAGATATGCTATAAACATGTTACAAGGGGTTGCAGAAGGTTATGGTAGAGTAACATTAGATATGGCTAAAAATTTAGTTAGGAGAAAAGATAGAGAATTAGATCCTTTTGAAGCATTAAGAGGTGTATTTTGGGCTAAATATTACTGGCAAGCTAAAAGCGCAGTAACAGATACTCAGATAGATTACGAACTTTTAATGAGATGGTTAGATGAAAATATACCATTGCAATATGATAATTTAGAAGATGTATGGAGAGCATATGATGCTTTATCAAGAGCTTCATTATTTTTAACAAGATCTAAATTAGTTGGGTGGGATCTTTTATCCTATACGTTTGATCTAATGGGGCCTGGTATAGCTTTTGCCTCCTTAGAGAAGAAAAAGCCTACATATAAGGCTAAGTGGGTCAAGTATCAGTTTCCTCAGTACATTCAACAGTTAGCTAAAACTAAAGAAATTAGAGACGCTTTAGATACATTACTAAGAAAGATAGGCCAGGCTATACATGCCTCAAAAGATAAAACTCTTAATGATTTTCTACCAGCTTTTATAATATATTACAGAAAATACCAGGAAAAACTAGATAAGGAGCTCGAACTTACCGAAAAAGAAAAAGATGTTATTAAGTTAATTTCTTCATTCTACGAAGGAAGTAAAGTGGAAATAGAAGAACCAGAGAAAAAAGAACCAAGTAAAAGAAGAACTACTTCATATCGTCGTAAGTCTTAATTTTATTAATAACCCTAATTGACTTTATCTCAGTATAAGGATACTGTCCATTTTCATCTTTTTCATACTTTTTAACCATGTCCCAAATAGTAAGAAGAGCCACTGAAGTTGCGGTTAGTGCTTCCATTTCAACACCAGTCTTATAATGAGCCTTAACAGTACTTATTACTCTTAATCCTTCTTCTTCAATTTTAATTTCTACATCAACAAACTCTAAAGGTATTGGGTGACACATTGGTATTAATTCTGGAGTTTTTTTAGCAGCTAATATTCCAGCTGTTTTAGCTACAGTAATTACATCGCCTTTTTCAACTTCTTTATTTTTAATTTTTTCTATTGTTTCTTTTCTTAATTTTATATAACCTTCTACCACAGCTTCCCTTAGAACTATATCCTTAGATGAAATATCTACTATTTTTGCTTCAGTCATATATCTTCTAATTCCTCAAACAAATTTTTTAAAATTATTACTTTAGGATTAGCATAGTTTAATCTGATTATTTTGCTTCTATCTCCTCTTATTACTTCAATAAGTTTCTTCTGTTCTAAGATTTCAATATATTTAAGTAAAGTAGAATAGTTTAATTTAGTTTCCTTAGCTAGTTTACTTATGTTTATCTCTCCTTCCTTAAATAAAATATAAAGAATTTTTAAAATACTAGGATTTAATAGTTCTTTTGCTGTAATAGTCTATCCCTTATTTCATTATTAATTAGATTATCTAATTCTTCTGATATAGGAACTGAAAGAGATATAAGAGTTGTTCTACCTCGCATTCCTTTACCGCTTTGCCTAGCTGTTATTAAACCCATTAATTTTAACTTTCTTATATATTCAAAAACTTGCGTATGTTTCCTAGGTATTTCTCCTAGATCTTTTGCTACAATATTATATTCTTCTTCTACTTTTCCCATTGAGAAGAAATCATCTCCTTCCTTTTTATGTAAATTCATTATAGCCTTAACTACTAATAGTTGATGTAAATCTAAATCTCTTATCGTATCTAAGATTATACTTAATTCAGGGTTAATTTTTGAATTAGCCTTTTTAGCATGATCAATAGTTACTAATAATGAACCTTCCGTATCCGCAATCTTGCCAGCAAGCTCTAGTGTTTCAAGCGCAAGTCTTGCATTACCACTTCCACCTTTATCAATACCATAAATATCTGAAATGAATCTTACAGTCTCTTCTAAGACAGCTCCTTCTCTGAATGCTTTCTCATTTACTATCCTATCCATTAAAATATCATACAATTCCTCAGAAGTATACGGGGGAAACTCTATAACATTCTTTATCACGTGATCTTTTATACTCTTGTCTAAGCTTGCTAAACTAGTCAGTTCTCTCAGAATGAAAATGTAGTGAATGCGTTTTACTAAAGCGTTAAGTTCATCATATATCCTCACTAGAAAATAAATGTCTTCAACTGGTGAGGTACTTACAAAATAATCAAATTCATCTAATGTAATTATTAGTTGAATGTTTCTTTTTTCTAGGTAATCATATATTAACTTAAAGGTTTCTTGTGATGATAAACCTCTATTAGGTATCTGCAAATTTAACTGATTTGCAATTTCAACTAGCATAAGGTAAAGAGTTCTTTGTCTATGACAATTTATATGAGTATAAACAACTCTAAGCCCCTTCTCTTTTGCAATTTCACTAAAAAGCTCTCCAAACTTTTTTGTCGTAACAGTTTTACCAGTACCAGTCTTACCAGAAATTACTACTCTAACTGATGTACTCCCAGGGTTTGAAAGAATTTCTCTGAAATTTATACTTAACTCCTTTATCTGTTTTTCTCTGTGAGGCAAGTTCTTAGGAATATAATCTGGTGTTAAAACTTTGCTTTTCTCGAATACTGTTGAGCCCTTAATTGCATCCTCAACCAAATCTCTTAGCTCATCCAAAACTTTCACCTCAATCTAAAATATTCTGGTAATACTATATATTTTAACGGAGAGAGATAACTGAAACTTTTTCTTGACCCTTTTTAATTACCGACATATAGGTAGAGTCCTTTATCACGTTAACTACAATCACTTTCTCTGGGTTCTTGTAATCCACACTAGCAAATCCTCTAAGACCTATACCTATTCCTATTTCAACCTCTCTGCAATTTATTTTAATACCTCTATCATAACAATCTACATAAAAAGTTTTAAATTGAATATTTTTCTTTAAAAATTCTGTTATTTTATCTATAATTTCTCGCTCTTTTACTGAATGAATTACTAAATCGACAGGATATATTTTTGCTAAACAAGAAGGAGGTGCTGATATTAACAATCCATATGCCATAATAGGAGTTAATGAGGTATAGACTAGTATAACATTTTTTATTATTTCTTCTGCCTTTGAATTTAGATCTTTTAAGTATAACCTATTAAGGATCTCAATTATACATTTATTATTCTTGTTATTTTTCACAGTAAGTATTAACTTCGGTTCTTCCATTACTCTCTATGCTTTTATTTTTTGTTAGATTAATTTTTATTTTGTGTCAATGCTTACTGTACAACTTAAAGCTTTATCAAAATTAAACTTGTTAAACAAAAAGAAGATCATGGTATTGGATGATTGGGGACCTTTTGATGATGGCTTCGAAGAAATTAGTTTAACTAAAGGTAGCGAAGATGAAATAAAACTTTGGTTAGCAGACGAGTTACAGAAAAAATCAATAGTCAGAATTTTAGATTATGTTTCAGTAGAAGAATTGGGTAGAATCTTATTCCAAGAAAGGCAAAACATTAATACACCAGCGTCATTAGTAAAATTACCTAAAGATTTTTACTATAGAGCTCTTTTGCTTATCGACAATTTGAAGCTAAAAAATGACCTAGAAGCAATAGAACAAATAAGAAAAGCAAGGCAACTTATAAATGAGATAATATCAATAAGAATAAGAAAAATAATACAATTAGCATTTCTAGGAATTTCAGACCAAACAATACTTGACAAGCTAACAACGGAAGAAATTTTAGTTTATAGAAACATAAAATATACTATTGAGCATACCATAGGTGATATAATTGGCTATACAACAAGCTGACTACGGAGACTTGTTACTTGAATTTATCAATACATATAGAGATAGCAAAGGTAAGCCTACTTATCTTAATCAAATAAATGAAATTATTGCATATAGAAAGAAGAGCATTATAATAAATTTCAGCGATTTGTTTAACTTTAATGAGCAACTAGCGACTCAAATAATCAATAATCCTAAAGAAATTTTTCCTATATTAGAGAATAAAATATATGACTATATAATAGAAAAAGATCCTTCATTCCAAGAGGAAATAAAGAAAATACACTTAAGAATTACTAATGTACCAAGACTCATAGAATTAAGAAAAATAAGAAGTAGTGATGCAGGAAAACTAATTACAATAGAAGGTATATTAGTTAAATCTACTCCAGTAAAAGAAAGATTGAGCAGATCAGTGTTTAAACACATTAATCCAGATTGTATGCAAGATTTTGTATGGCCACCAGAAGGAGAATTTGATGAAATTATTGAACTACCTACAACATGTCCGGTGTGTGGAAAAGCTGGACAATTTAAACTTATTGAGGACAGATCAGAATTCATAGATTGGCAAAAAGCAGTCATTCAAGAGAGGCCAGAAGAAATTCCACCTGGACAGTTACCTAGACAACTTGAAGTAGTCTTTGAAGACGATTTAGTTGATTCTGCCCGTCCTGGAGATAGAGTGAAGATAGTTGGAATTTTAGAGATAAAGAAAGATTCTCAAATAAAAAGAGGGAGCAAAGCTATCTTTGATTTTTATTTGAAAGTTAATAGTATAGAAATTTCACAAAAAGTATTGGATGAAGTAAAGATCTCAGAAGAAGATGAGAAAAAAATTAGAGAATTATCTAGAGATCCTTGGATAAGAGAGAAGATAATTAGTTCAATAGCGCCATCAATATACGGACATTGGGAGATAAAGGAAGCAATAGCATTAGCCCTATTTGGGGGAGTACCAAAGATAATGGAAGATGGTACCAGAGTAAGAGGAGATATACATGTACTAATTATTGGTGATCCAGGTACAGCGAAATCTCAAATTTTACAGTTTGCTGCAAGAGTTGCTCCTAGAGCTGTATATACAACTGGAAAAGGTTCTACTGCTGCTGGATTAACAGCTACGGTAACTAGAGATAAAAATACTGGAGATTATTATTTAGAAGCTGGTGCATTAGTATTAGCAGATGGAGGAGTCGCAGTAATAGATGAAATTGATAAAATGAGAGAAGAAGATAGAGTAGCAATACATGAAGCAATGGAACAGCAAACAGTCTCTATAGCAAAAGCTGGAATTGTTGCTAAGCTAAATGCAAGAGCTACAGTAGTAGCTGCAGGAAATCCTAAGTTAGGAAGATATATAGCTGAAAGAGGAATAGCTGAAAATATTAATTTACCACCTACTATACTTTCAAGATTTGATTTGATATTTATACTAATAGATAAACCTGGTGTAGAAGATCAATTATTAGCTTCACATATATTAAATGTTCATGCTGGTAAAACAAAGAGTACAGAAATTATAGATGTAGATTTACTTAAGAAGTACATAGCATATGCAAGGAAGAATGTATTTCCAAAACTGAGTGATGAAGCAAAGAGTTTATTGCAAGATTTCTTCGTAGAGATGAGAAAGAAGAGTTCTGAATCACCAGATTCTCCAATAATTATAACCCCAAGACAACTTGAAGCCTTAATAAGAATATCTGAAGCTTATGCAAGAATGGCACTAAAAAATGAAGTTACGAGAGAAGATGCTGAAAGAGCAATAAATATAATGAGAATATTCCTCGAGAATGTAGGATTAGATGTAGAATCTGGCAAAATAGATATTGATACGATTATGACTGGAAAGCCAAAGAGTGCAAGAGAAAAAATGGCCAGAATACTAGAAATCATCGATACCTTAGCTGGCACAAACGAGTGTGCAAAAGTAAAAGAGATTGTAAAAGAAGCTGAGGGAATAGGAATTGATAAAGCAAGTGTAGAAAAATTATTAACCGATATGAGAAAACAAGGCTTAATTTACGAATCTAGACCAGATTGTTATAGAAAAGTCTAAACTTTTAGCTTTTTATAAATAGGAAGAGGAGTCCACATTACCCATGCTGGTACTTGCTTAACTAATTCATAGGCTTCTTCCCATCCACTTAATCCTAACCTTTTAGCTAATTGCTCTAGTGTTAACTGTGTTCTTACATACTCATTTAACGCCCTAATAGCTTCGTCATCTAATATTACTTCTCTACCACTAGATAGCTTTATTTTGATTTGATCCATAATTATCCACTTCTTCTTAACTTATATTAAATAAAAATTTAATCGCTGTAGAGCCATACGCTATCCACACATAAGCCATAATTATTAGTAATACAGCAATTAAAAACGTGGCACCTAACTCATGATTTTTATTTTCTAGAAGATAAGTTCCTATTAATAATCCTGCAATCAAAAGGGTTGCAAGAAATGCAATGCCACCTGCTTGTGGAACACCACCATTAGAATAGGTTATAGGCGATATATAATAAGGAAATGCAATAGCTCCTAATATTCCTATTGCCATTATAACAATTAAGATAATCAGTATGTAAACATTATTTAGTGAACTATAAACTTTGTCAGATTTTGAAGTTTTAGGCATACTAGTTTATTACCACGGTACACTTTTTATTTTTAATCGATATGCAACATTGTTAGTTAAAATATGAAGTACAAAAGCTATAACTACTATACTTAAAAATTCATATATATTTAAAGATATTTTACTTATTATTAAGGCTAAAGTGGCACCAAGTATAAAATCTAACTGATCTAATCCTATAGCTCTTGCACCTCTTGCTAAGCCTAATCTTCTTTTTATAAAAGCACCCACCATATCACCAAGCATTGCCAACAAAGATTCAATAAAACTAACATATATCCAATAAATACCTAAGAATTTTGCTAATATTATACCTACAGTAGTTCCAAATGTAACCGCTACTAAAAGTCCTTCAAAAGTTTTACCATCACCCAAAAGTCTTCTCCCATCAACAAAATTTTTTCTAAAATCTATTGGAGTACCATTTTTGACAAAAGGAGCACTTCCATTAGCAACTAATGCTGGCAAATAATACAAAATAGCAAATATAACATAATAAATTATAGGCACCCTTCAACACCATTCGAACTTATCTTAAACTTACAAACTCTAAGATTCCCTATGATATAGTTTTTAGTAACCCTTAAAATGTCCTCGGATATCTTTCGCATAAATTTTTCACCGCTAACTCTATTGTTTCCAGCAACTTCCCAGCTTAAAAGAACTTTAACGTTACTCTCTCTTGATAATGCTAATAGCATTAAAATAGGGTACTCTATGTCCTTAACTTTTCTACTTTCCCTATAAAATCTATTTATAGTATCTACTGAAATTAACTTCAAATTTAATTTAGTTGCTTTAATTATTATTGAAATTAACTCAAAAATATTATTTGTATTAGCAAAATATACATCTTTTTTCCACCTAATGCCTTCAACTCTAGCCTGGTATGAGACACCTTCCGTAGAAATATAAAGACTAGGAGTTATTTCATTAATAACTTGAAGTATAATATTAGTTTTACCACTACCAGCTACGCCATATAAGGAAACAACACTCCCCTTCTCAAAAACGAAATCTGATATTTTCAAGGCTTAAATTCCACTAAGATATAAAGATAAAGTGTGGTAAAAAAAGTAGCACTAAGAGTTAGTGATCCAAAACTCATGTACTATTTAATATCCAATTTGAAAAAATTTAACATACTTATTGCTGAAGATGGAGATATTATAATTACAGATAATTTAATAAAAAAATTCAATTTCGATAAATTAATAGGATATATAGTTTGTAAAGTCAGAGGAAAAGATAACTTTAATGAATTACTTATTGGAATTGATACTAATAAAGAAGAAAAGTTAACAGTGGTTGTTGTAGGAGACGGAGAACTTATATATTCTGAAAATAGTAACTTAATGGAAATAGAAGAAAAAATCAGTAATATAGTCTATATGTTTCCTCATAAAAAATTATATATAGGAGTTGGTGGAGGAAACAAAATTGGAGAATTGGTTTATAGAATGCTGAAAATTAAATTCACGGAAACTAAAATAGTTAATGAAAACAAAACTAGTAGCAAAAATCCCTTTATTAATATAAAAGATAGAGATATAAGAGCTGCATATTTGATTGCATTAAGGTCTACCTTAAGGTAATCTTACATGCTAATTAACAAAGATATAGATATAGTAATTAGAGGGCCTTGTAAAATAAGAGTAAAACAAGGTACTATAGATATACAAGGTATTGAAATAAACGATGAAATAGAAATAAAAGACAACAAAACATACACGCTAACTACTTTGAGAGAAAGTGAAATAGATACAGAATGCCAAATAATTTCTTACTTTCCTTCTCTTAATTGGAGAAAAATAGGAGAGAGAATAAGCGGAAAAGTAATTGTTCTAGGTGACGAAAATTCGGGGAAAACTTATTTTTCAAATTTAGTTGCAAATCTTAATAATAGTCAAATAATAGATGCAGATGTAGGACAGTCCTCAATTTTTATTCCTACATTTATATCTCTTTCTAATATTAAAAAAACCTTAAATACCAAAGAAAAAGGATATTCTGAACTTCAATTCTTTGGGCATAAGAGCCCATCTGTAAATCCGAAGTTACATATAGCATTAGTTTCAAAACTTATCCAAAACAACAATATAGTAATTGATACAGATGGATGGATAACTGGAATCTATGCATATAGACATAAATTAGAATTGATTTATTTAACAGAACCAGAATATATAGTAGTTTTTGAAAATGCTATTAAATTAACTTTCCCTAAAGCCCTTGAAAACAAAATATTATATGTAAAGGCATTTCCACTACCAGATAAAAGAGATAGGACTCAAAGACGTAAATATAGACAAGAACTGTTTAAAGAATACTTTAATAAAGCCACTACAATACAAATAGAAAGTGATAAGCTATTTGGTACTCCGATAGCTGATTCCCTATTTATAAGTTGGGGAACGCCTTTACAGTTGGTCTACGAATTACCTTGCGAAGGTTATTACGTATCAAACATTAAAGGTTTATTAGTAGGACTAACAAAAAAAGGTAAAATTGTAGGAGCCGGTATAATCCAGGATATAAATAAGAATTACGTTCTAATCAAAACGCCAGAAAAAGATTTTGATGGTGTCCTATTGGGTTATATAAGCTTAAATGATAATTATGAAGATACTGAAGTAAAGATAAGAAAATGCCCAGATTCATATCATTTGAAGGAATAGACGGAGCCGGTAAAACAACATTAGCTAAAAAAGTATATGAAGTTCTAAAGAAAAAAGGATATAATGTTATTTTAACACAAGAACCCTTTACGAGAGAAATTACTGAGCTAATAAAGAAAGCTGGTTGGAATGATCCAGTATTGTTAACCCTACTATTCTCAGCAGATAGAGCTTTTCACATAAAATGGATAATGGAACAAAAGCCTGAAATAGTTTTAATGGATAGGTATTTTCATTCTACGATTGCTTATCAAAGTGTACTTGGTTTAGACGAAAAATGGATAGAAGAAGTAAATTCTAAATTCCCTAAACCCGATATAGTCTTCTTACTTGATATAAAGGTTAATGAAGCAATAAAGAGGATTAGAAAAGATGACCAGTTTAATTTTGAGGAAAAGATTGCTACATTGGAAGCCGTTAGGAAAAAGTACCTTGAACTGGCTAGAAAATATAATTTTATAGTACTCGATGCCATGTCTAAAATAGAAGAATTAACAGAAAAAACTGTACAAATCATTTGTTCTCTGGTGAAATGCTCTTAATCTTCCTTATTCTTTCAATAGCGTCTAAGTACCTTATTATTTGTAACAAAGCATCACTATCCATTGGATCAGTCTTTATTTTTTCAACAACACTATTCATGCTTTTAAATAATACATCTTCTAGCATATCTAATGAGATAGAAAGAGTAATCTTCTTTTCCTCTTCTTCATCTTTCACAACAATAACTTTTCCATGATTAGGACATACTATATCTCCATTTTTTAACTTAAAAAGAGGCATATGACATTTAGGACAAGCAATATCTAACATTGTAGCTCCTTGTCTTAGTAGTTCTGCCGCTTTTTTCACACCAGTATCTTCCTTACTCATATGTATAAACTAAAAAACCAAAGTATAATAAATATGATACGGTGAATCAAATATGGCATCCCTTTATGACAATGAGGCAAAAATAAAACAAGCAATAATAATGTTACAAAAGATAGTAAATGATACTAGCGTACCAAGAAATATTAGAAGGGCCGCAACTGATGCAATAAGAAACTTGCAAGATTCATCATTAAGCCCGGCCGTAAGAGCCGCAAATGCAATAGGCATACTCGAAGAAATAAGTCAAGACCCTAATATGCCCACACATACAAGAATATCAATTTGGAATGTAGTATCTATGTTAGAAACTGTAAAAGACTGATAAGCTTTTTATTCTTAACATTAGTTTTTTATTTTGTGCGGGGGTGCCCGAGCAAGGTCAAAGGGGTCGGGCTTAGGACCTTAATGGTAAGATCCCCGATGGCATAGGCCTGCGTGGGTTCAAGTCCCACCCCCCGCATCTCCTTATAATTAAACTTCAAATAATACCAAACGCACCAATAATATATAATCTTAATAAAAAGTGAATTATTATGAGACTATTTCTTAATTTTTATTTATAAATTTTATATATTGAATAAAGAATAAAAACTAAATCTAAAATCCATCAAATTTTTACTAAACGTCTATCTTTGAGAGTAAATGAAAGTATTATATTGCGGTAAGTGAGGCATCGTTAAATAGAATCTTTATCCATGGTCGTAAATTCCCTTATTGGGAAAGATAAGAGTAGGAAAAAATTATTAACAAGATATTCCTTGATTCTCCAAATATAATGATAACTCATCCTCTAGGAATGAGATTATATCATCCTCACTTTCCTCAGCATCAACATCATACATTAATCCATTCAGGTACTCTTGCACTTGTTGCGCATACATTATTTTCTCATTCCTTGTTAAATTTGGTTGAGATTCTATACAACTATTTATAAAGTTTAAAACCTCATTATAAACCCTATTCAACTTCTCAACATACTTCTTAGAATCACTAACTATTTGCTCCTCACTCTCCCAATCTTCAACAGCCATTACAGCAGCAAAAGCTATACCAGCAAGAACACCAGAAGCAACAAGACTACCAACAGCCCTCCTAGCACTCCTAACACTACCCAAAACAATATTCACAGCCTCCCTCTGCCCCAAACCATCAATAAAACCATCAATATTAGACGCATCAGGAACCTTCATAACAGCCAAAATATAAAAACCCCACTTAAAATCATCTGGCGGAGGTTGCGATAACAAACCCCTATCAGAAATTATCTGCCCACCTATATTAACAACAAAGCTAGTAATCCCACTAACCAACCCCAAAACACCATAATTAGAACACATATCAGGATTACTAGGACTATACTTACCAAGATAAAGCACAGAACCAATAGACATATCATTCAACATGAAAGAGGGTGAAGCAAGAAAATTATAAAAGTCGGGGTAGAGCAAGTTTTTTGTAGAGTAAAATGGTGAAAATTTTGGGAAATTAATCACTACAACTCTCATAAGTCCTAGAAATAATTGGCTAGGATAGTTTGGACTTACCAAGCCAGCTGTGTAAAGCCCAGGATAAGGATAGGGGAACTTACTACTTAACTCTATTAAGTGGGTAGACACAGATTTACTTAGGTATGTATGTCCTTCCTTAGTATATTTAAAATTATTAATCTGGTAGATTGCTAGATCATTTAATTTGGGTTGGTATGTTAGTAGTTGTGGTATTGCTGATGGGAGTACTAGTTGGTTTACTGATTCTTGATAGTTAGTATTGCTTGTAAGGGTGTAGTATGTTGGGTCTTTCCATTGAAGGTTAGGTTTTAATAAGACTGGGATTATGCAAATTTGCATGTAGTTCTCGTTTAGTGATACTGCGTACTTCTCTAGTGCTTTAGCGTTTATCCTAGTTCCTCCCCCAACTTTTATATTTGAAGTGGAATAGCCTAATTGTGTTCCTCCTTGAAATATATAGTACTTTCCAGACCGCCAATACCTTGGTGCACACCCTCCAATAAACCACAATACTCCTTCTTCATTAGACCTTATCACTACACCTTGCCTTACAATGTTCACTAATGACCCAGTATCTGATCCCATTCTATCCGGTACTATCATCGCTGGATAAAGCCAAAACATATTATCCTTAAAAGCCCTCCTATTCCCAAGAACCTGACACCTAGCATCTTGCTCATACTCTTGTGGTACCCTTAAACCACCACGCACAGCCAAAGTAAACTGCTCCATCGTATCATCATTAGCTCCCTCACCTTTCTCTATATAATAATAATAAATACCATATTCATAATTTGCACTTTGACTTGTTATTTCCTCCAATTCTTGTAGTTCTTGAGCCATTAACATCTAGTTTTAATTCACATTTCAAAAATCTTTTCATAATACATAAAAAGAAGAATGATTAAACAGAGTAATATCAAATAAGGGAAGATAAGAGAAAGTATTATATCATCAAATAAAGGTAAAAGATATAATCAATAGCAAGATCTTTAGACAAAATTATAGAATTTTACATAAAATTAGGGTTAGAGGAGATACTACATCATAACGCCTTTAACAAGTCTGGATTTGCAACCGTAGGAGAGAGAGTGTGCTCCAACAGTACACGGTAGACTCAAAATCACCTAAATCTACAATTCGAGGTTATTTGGAAGGTTTTATGAAAAAGAGATAAAGGAGAATGGGATTCAATTTTAATAATAGACATGTATGGCTAACTCAAGATGGTTTTATTAATGTTATAAGAACTCTCCTCCTGGACTATATCAAATTAAAACTAATGAGGTATAATGAGGTTAATGAGCCTAAGCTGAATAAGATACTTAAGATTACAGCTTCAGTAAAGACAAACCAAGAGAAAATCTTGAAAAGAGATACTGAAGTTAAGAGACATAATTGAGGAAAATGGAGAATGAAGATAAAGGTTACAAATTCATGAAGATAAGCTTTAAAGATATTGAAAAGGAAAAAAGTGAAGAGCAAGGCATTAATTTTTAATCAGTAACTTAGTTGCTAAAATTCAGTTTTTTGCGTAATTAAAAAATTTTATCATCGCCTTCAACTCCATGGCTGATTTGATAATTATCAACGTTTTTAAGCTAAGGGCGTGATAATTGGGTTATTGATAATAAAGCTTTCACTTTTTGTGATATCAGAATTAGGGAATTTAAGGGAAAGTATTATGTTTATGTTTATCTAATAAAGAAGGGTGAAGGTAGCCAGAGAAAGGATCATTACATGGGTTCTTTAGATAAGATTGTAGAATTTTACGTAAAAGCAGCGTGCGGGGGGTGGGACTTGAACCCACGCAGGCCTTCGCCAGCGGATCTTAAGTCCGCCCCCTTTGACCAGCTCGGGCACCCCCGCGTGCCCTAGAAATAAATATTTTTGCAATCCCTTATATTGTTTTCGACCATAAATTACGTTATACCTTGACTCTCTATAGTTCGATAAATAGAATAATAAAAAATAAGATGATATTATTAACTTTACATTTGCTTATGAAGACGGAATGAATTATAAAATGTAATATAGTATTTTGTGCTAATGTAATTAGATCAGAAAACATCTTTTAAGTTGTTTCGAGTATATATAGCATTTATAGATGTGTTATTTTACCTTAATATAAATATTCTTAAAAGGTATTGAGCTAGATTTTGAAAGGATTAATAAATAAAGTAGAAGATTAGTTGATATCAATAGTATCGCTAAAATTACATAGGGGTTTTCTATATATATTAAATAGAAGATCTTTACTCTCGAATTTAGGGTTGTTAAAGACATTATATATAATGCCTTTAAAGTCTTAAAGAGTATAATAGTCCTAATAAAAATATTTTACTAGAATTATTGTATCGTTAATTGTCGGTATTATTTTAGATAATTCTGTATGTTCATTCACAATCGGCATATTGTGAGATAATGTGAAAATTTCTAGAAATAATGCTATTTACCTATGTTATATTTCTCTTTGTTCCATGAGGCTCATCTAAAAATAATCTAGAAATATAATAGAGTTCACTATGTTATATTGCGTCTCTCAAAAGAAAAGAATTTCTACTTACCAGCAAAGGAAAACAAAAATCTTAATTGTCACTTAGTTTTAGTTTGATAAGGAATAAACATGGTTAAGCATTCAAAGGGTTATCGAACAAGAACTAGAAAGCTCTTAACTAAGAATGTGAGAGAAAGAGGTGCAGTACCAAGATTAAGTCTATTAATGGAAGAATTTAAAGAAGGAGATTATGTAGTAATTAAAATTAATCCTTCTGTACATAAAGGAATGCCTCATAGAAGATATCATGGTAAGGTAGGTGTAATTCAAGGAAAAAGAGGTAAAGCCTATATCGTAAGAGTTACATTAGGTGATAAAGAGAAGGTTATCATAGTTAGACCAGAGCACTTGGCAAAATTTAATGGTATTAAAAATGGGTGAAGATCTTGTCTTTTTCTCTAAAAATAGAAGAAGAGCATTATGTTCCGTATTCTTTTGCTAAAAAAATTCTTCAAGATCTTATATCTAATGGTACTTCTTCTACTATTTTACAAAGAACTTTTGAATATTTAAATAGTGTAGCTAAATGTAGTAGTGAAGACGCATTAAAGATAATGGATGAATTAAAAGAGATTATACAGAGAGAGGATGTGAGAGCAGTAATTGCAAGTATTTGCCCTACCACAATAGAAGAAGTTAGATCGATTTTAGTATTAGATTCTGGGAAAACTTATACTACCGAACAAATACAGAAAATAATTAATATAGTTAAGTCACACATGGAGAGTTGAGATTTTTACTCTTTAAAACAAATATATTGTGTATGCAGAGACGAAGGGATGTAAAAGTCAGAATGGAAAAGATTGCATACATTTTAGACTATATGAGGCAAGGTAATCCGCTGGATAAACACCCACAACATAAAAACAGGCCTGTTATGCAATTACTAGGAGAGGATTATTTTATGCTTATGGAGGCAACTCCTTTATCAAGTAATATTGATTTCCAGATAGAACAAAAATTAGAATTAGAAAATTCACCTATAAAGATTGATTTCCACATAACTTATGAAGATCTGACAAGTGTTGCTAAGGATGAACTACCTAAAGTTATTAGAAAGATAATTACAGAAGATAAATCATCTATATTTGTTGAGTTTTTCAATAAGGCAGAACCACTTACCTTAAAACTTCATGCTTTAGAGCTTTTACCAAATATAGGTAAGAAAACGCTAAGAATAATACTGGAAGAGAGAAAGAAACAGCCCTTTGTTGATTTTAAAGATATTGAAAACAGAGTGGGGATAAAAGATGTTGTAGGTTTACTCATTGAGAGGATAATTAAAGAATTACAAGGAGGAGAAAAATATTATCTATTTGTATATCCGTTATTTGATGAAAAGAGTAAAAAACTTGGTGAACATTCTATCTATATAGGGTACCTAGAGAAATTGGGAAAATATAATGAATCTGGGTCAACATTTTCTAGTTAATGAGGAAACTATAAAAAGATTTGTTTCTTATGTTGATCTCTCTTTTAGGCCAATAATAGAAATTGGTGGTGGAAAAGGTAATATTACTAAATATATCAAACCAGATGTAGTAATTGAAATTGATAAGAGATTTTCTTCTTATCTTCGTAATCTTGTTATAGCTGACGCTAGATTCCTACCCGTAATAAGAGGCCAAATAGTTTCATCGTTGCCATATTACATTACTTATGAATTCTTTGAAGAAATAATTAGAATAGATCAAATTAAGAAACTAATTCTTATTTTACAATATGATTTTGTTAAAAAAATATTAAATGAGCCTACTTATATCTCTTTCATACTAAATTATTATTATAAAATAGATGTGAAAGAAAATATTCCGCCATGGTTTTTTAAACCAAAACCAAGGGTTTATTCTACTATTGTTCTTTTTACAAGAATTAGAAGTTATGATGAGAAAATAAATTTGATTTTGAAATGCATAAGTAAATATAGAAATAAAAAAATTACAAATGCTGTAAAACTATGTAATTTATCTTCTTCTTTAAGTACGGATATAAATAAAAGAGTAAGGGATTTTAAACCATGTCAAGTTTTAGAGTTATTGAATATAATAAGTACAAAATATGTCTAAATGATGAAACTTATGAACCATCAGATGACACTGGATTATTATTAGATATAATAAAGATAAATAAAGGAGAGAAAGTAATTGATATTGGGACTGGAACTGGAATTTTGGGTTTACATTCCCTATTTCAAGGAGCTAAAGAGGTTATTTTTGTAGATATAAATCCATTTGCTACAGAAGCTACATTATGCACTCTAAGAATGTATCCATTTACGTCGTATCATATTTTAAATTGTGATTTAATGGAATGCTTTCGACATAATGTAAATTTTGATGTAGCTATTTTTAATCCTCCATATTTACCCTATGAAGAATACCATAGATGGATCGAATATAGTTGGTCGGGTGGTAAAACTGGAGTAGATGTACTAGTAAGGTTCTTGAGAATTGTTAAAGCAAAAAGGATCTATACACTATATTCTTCTTTGGATGATGAGGACTATTTGCAAGAAATCATTAACAAATTAAAATATAGAATTTCATTAAGAAAAGAGAAAACTATAGGTTTTGAAACCCTTTATGCTTTAGAGATATATAATGATAAGATTAGTGATAGTTGAACCAGAAGGGTCATATAATTTAGGATTCATTAGTAGATTAGCGAAAAATTTTCTAGTAGATGAATTATATATAGTCAATCCGCATTGTGACTTAGAAGAAGCAAAAAAATTTTCTGCTAAAGGTTTAGAATACTTAGAAAAAGCAAAAATAGTAAATAACTTTGATGAAGCAATAAAAGACGTTGAACTTAAAATTGCCACTTCTAGTATAGCTGATATAAAAGGAGATATATTAAGAAAATCAATTAGACCTTGGGAATTACCTAGAATAATAGAAGGAAAAAAAGTAGCGCTGATATTTGGTAGAGAGAGTGTAGGCCTTACTAGGGAAGAGATAGCCAAATCCGATTTACTCTTATTTATCCCTGGAAATCCGGAATACCCTGTCCTTAATTTATCTCATGCTGTTGGTATAGTGCTTTACGAAATATGGAAAAGTCGAGGTGAAAATAAACCAGTTATTAGCGGAGAGGCTATATCGCTTATTGATAAATACTCTAGAGATTTAGTAAACTTGATAAAAAGTAACGAAGGAGATGAAGCTATGTATATAGCATTAAAAAGAGCCCTAATTAAAGGAATCGGTGATGAGGAAGAGGCAAGAACGATTATAAGGTTACTAAGAAAGCTATACATTAAATTAACGAGGAAAATAGAGTAGTGAACTTTTTATAAAAGTATGAAATAAGAAGATTAGCATGTCGTCAAAGACAGCAATCAAGGACAAGTGGAAATTGAAGAAATGGTTTACAATAGTTGCACCTAAAACTTTTGGAGAAGTAGTTTTAGGTACAACACCCGCATTTGATGCTAACCAAGCTTTAAACAGAAAAGTAGAAACTACACTTTATGATCTAACTGGAGATTATAGTTTAGTGTATGTACACTTATACTTTAGAGTAATAGGGGTTGAAGGAGATAGATTATTAACAAGATTTGCTGGTCATGAACTCTCAAGGGATTATATCAGGTCGTTAGTTAGAAGAAAAAGTTCAAAAATAGATGCTATTACTGATGTAACAACTAAGGATGGTTATGTATTAAGAGTTAAAGGATTAGCATTAACCACTTATAGAGCACATAGGTCGCAAAAGACAGAGATTAGAAAAATAATTTGGAATATTCTTTCAACTAGAGCATCTGAAACTACGTTTGATGAGTTTGTACAAGACATTGTATTTGGAAAACTTTCCAACGATATTTTCCAGCAAGCTAAAAAAATCTATCCCTTAAGAAAAGTAGAAGTAGAAAAAACCAAACTATTAAAAGCACCAGCTTGAATATATTTTTATATTATAAAATTTTCTATGTTATATTAGGTTATATTATAGTAAAAGTCGTTTTTAAATATTTTATTTTCTTTAAGAAAAGTCATGTTACTTATAGTCTCTTAAAACCTTAGATGAAAGCTAGGTAAAGATTACTATAAACCCGTAGTTCAAGTTAGGATTAATGAAATATAATAGGTTTAACTTATAAATAGTGGATGAAGGCATTTATTCTTGCTGCAGGTTCTGGTGAAAGATTAGAACCAATAACGCATACAAGGCCTAAAGCTTTTGTTCCAATTCTCTCAAAGCCGTTAATCGAGTACCAGATAGAGTATTTAAGAAAATGTGGAATCAGAGATATAACTGTAATAGTTTCTTCTAAAAATAAAGAATATTTTGAGAAAAAACTTAAAGAAATATCTATAGTTACTCAGAAAGATGATATAAAAGGGACAGGTGCGGCCATATTGTCTGCAAAGTTTAACGATGAAGCACTTATAATTTATGGAGATTTATTCTTTTCAAACGAGAAAGAAATATGTAACATAATAACTCTAAAAGAAAATGCAATAATAGGTGTTAAAGT
Organism: Sulfurisphaera tokodaii str. 7; assembly: GCF_000011205.1. Taxonomy (NCBI): domain Archaea; kingdom Thermoproteati; phylum Thermoproteota; class Thermoprotei; order Sulfolobales; family Sulfolobaceae; genus Sulfurisphaera; species Sulfurisphaera tokodaii. Next base: position 457,202 of record NC_003106.2, on the reverse strand, counting down.
TAGTAATCCAAAAGATTACGGTGTACTTGTATTAGACAATCAGAATAACTTATCTAAAATTATAGAAAAACCAGAGATACCTCCATCAAATCTTATAAACGCTGGTATTTACAAACTCAATTCTGATATTTTTACATATCTAGATAAAATATCTATCTCGGAAAGAGGAGAACTTGAACTTACTGATGCCATAAACCTTATGGCAAAAGATCATAGAGTAAAGGTAATAGAATATGAAGGATATTGGATGGATATAGGAAAACCTTGGAACATAATTGATGTAAATAAATGGGCTTTAGATAATCTTGTATTTAGTCAAAATCTTGGTAATGTTGAAGATAACGTAAAGATAAAAGGAAAAGTTATCATTGAGGAAGACGCAGAAATTAAGTCTGGAACTTACATAGAAGGACCAGTTTATATTGGAAAAGGAAGCGAAATTGGACCAAATTCCTATTTAAGACCTTATACTATACTAGTTGAGAAAAACAAAATAGGAGCATCAGTTGAAGTAAAAGAAAGTGTGATTATGGAAGGATCTAAGATTCCGCACCTTAGCTATGTTGGTGATTCTGTCATTGCAGAAGATGTAAATTTTGGTGCAGGCACTTTAATAGCTAACTTAAGGTTTGACGAAAAAGAAGTTAAGGTTAATGTAAAAGGAAAAAGAATAAGTAGTGGAAGAAGAAAACTAGGGGCATTTATTGGAGGGCATGTTAGAACTGGAATAAACGTTACCATATTGCCTGGCGTAAAAATTGGTGCTTATGCTAGAATATATCCTGGTGCGGTTGTAAACAGAGATGTCGGCTATGGTGAGTTTTTCAAGGTCTAGCAGTTGATGACACTATTTTTATTACATCCCCATCTTGTAATTGATATTCCTCACCTACTCTTACTTTCTTTTTAACGTTTATCGCAAAGAGAAAACCTTTGGCCAATTCAGAATGAATAACACTTGCCAAGTCCTTGGGCGAAGATCCTTTCTTTATTAAGATTGCATCGGGTAATATATTACCATTATGATCGGTTAACTTCTTTTCATCTTCCACGGGGTATACGACTATCATAGATAAAGCACCAAATACAGCCGTATTTAGTGCTTCTTGAACACCCGTGCTTCCGTAAATTTCTAGTACATTTTTCTTTATATAATCCAATGCTTCTTTCTGTTTAGGATTTAACTCCTTTAATATCTTAAAATCTTTCTCTCCTGGAATATATTCTATAATTCCTGCTTTACTTGCTTTTCTGAGAGCTAGTTCTGCCTCAGCACTAGTAGGAATAACATAATTATATTTTCGCTTTAACTTCTCGATAAATTTTCTTGATTCTGGAATATCGGCCTTATTAGCCGCTATAACTATGGGCTTTGATATTTCTCTTAACTTTCTCGCAAAGTTTCTTAAATCTTCTTCACTCCATTGCATTAATTTTAAATTTTCTAGTTTAGTTTCCCTTAATGTTTCTATTATATGATATTTATTAATAGATAATCCAGAGAGTTTTGATAATAATTCGTCTATTGGATCTTTATTTGAAAGATCTACCGTCCTTGCAAACTTCTGCCAATCTTTACTTATAATTGAATAGAACCATTCTTCAATTTCCTTCTCTATAAAAGATATATCTTCTTCTGGGTCTCTTGAGCCAGGTGCTACAGGTATTCCTTCTTCATTAGTAGAACCACTAGCATCTATTACATGAATCAAAACATCAGCTTTCCTTAAATCATCTAGAAATTTATTTCCAAGCCCTCTTCCTTCATGTGCACCAGGAATTAAACCAGCTACATCAACCAGTTTTACTGGAATAAACCTATAATCTCCTATACATATAGAATTTTTAGGATTACATTTTACGCCAAACTCTACATGAACACATTTCTTCTTTACATATGCTATTCCTACATTTGGCTCTATAGTTACAAATGGTCTATTTGCAATAGGTACGTCTATTAATGTAGCTGCAGAGAAAAATGTGCTTTTACCTACATTGGTTTTTCCAATTAAACCAATAGTTATCATTCATGATAATGTGGAGAAACACATTTATTAAGTAGTTGCTCATTTTAACATTAGGAGAATAATGACATCATCTATGTATAATTATATAGAACAAACATGGCAGTCTGATGAGTGGAAAAAAGTGTTACGACAAAGATTAATAGAGTGGAGAAAGAGTCCAGCTGTTGAGAGAATAGACAAGCCCACAAGGTTAAATAGAGCTAGAGCAATAGGTTATAAGGCTAAACAAGGTTTCGTTGTGGTCAGAGTTAGAGTAAGAAGAGGAGGACTAAATAAGCCTAGACCAAACAGTGGGAGAAGGCCAAAAAGAATGGGAGTTTATGGTTATTCTCCAGCTAAAGGATATAGATGGATAGCAGAGGAGAAAGCTGCAAGAAAGTTCCCTAATTTAGAAGTCTTAGGTAGTTATTACGTTGGCGAGGATGGAATGTATAAATATTATGAGATTATTATGGTTGATCCAAATCACCCCGTAATAAAGTCGGATCCAAACTTAAAGTGGTTACAAGATCCTGCTAATAGAAAGAGAGTATTTAGAGGTCTAACTAGTGCTGGAAAGAAAGCTAGAGGTTTATTAAAGAGTAGAGGACTTAAGGGTACTGTAAAGCATAAGTGGAAGAAAAAAGAAAAAGAAAGAGAACAAAAGAAGAGACATGAAGCAACTAAGTATTATAGGCTTCAAAACTACGATAAATTACCTGGGAAATGAAACTCTCAAACTTATCTATTATAATTTTTTGTCATGAGACTGAAAATAAAGATAAAATTTTAGTGGCTTTGGGAGATTTTTTTGGAAGTATTTTAAAATCCTCAGAGTTAATAGAAACGAAAGCCGAAGGCCATTATGGTAATTCTATTGAAATCATAGAATATAAACTGAGTGGAAAAAATGCCACTGAGGTTGCAAATAAGATATTTAACTCTTTTGATTATGCTGATTTAATACTTTTGTTATCGACATTAGATGAAAGAATGGAAGGAAGTAAACTTCATTTAAGAATAGATAAACAACGATTTATTGCAGAGAAGAAAATTAGCTTAAAAGATGGTGATGATATAATTAAAATAATAATGAGCTTTAAAGGAAAAGTTACGGAGCAACTTAAAGAAGAGTTGAAACAAATTGCTAATAGAAACTTGCATACTTAATTCAGCTCTTTTTAACTATCTAAAAAAGGTAGGATATGATTACTTTTTATCAGAGGATCATTTAATGGGACATAGAAGGATAAGTATAGAAGCTAAGAATTCTAAGAGCATTGTAAATTTTCTTAAATCAAATCCTAAGAGTCTAGTGTTTGTAAAACCACTAAGCGTGGATGCGTTGAAATATTCTATTATAGATGATAAAATAAGTGGTGTTATATTATCCATAGAAAATATTCATATATTCAAAAAGACAATGCTCAATTTAATCAGAGAATATGAAAAACCAGTAGAAATCCAATTACGCCACTTAAATTCATTTGTTTTAAGAAAATTTATAATATGGTCCTACAAGTGGATATCTGTCCCTTTAATATCTTCTTGTGCAAGTTCTTTAGGAGAGATCTGGCCTCCTTTGTCTAAAATAAACTTACTAGTTATTCATGGAGCAGACGAAGAAGAGGCGATTGATTGGATTTATTTTTCACCACAAAGACTTATTTCAAAGTATGAACATTCTTAACTTACTACTTTTCATCTGGCTTTTAGTTCTTACTGTTATGGTTATTTTCTCATATAGAACTAGAATAATCTATATTAAAAAAATTAAAAACAAGAGGGATACAAGAGCTAAAAGATATGTTATTTTTGATATAATCAGTGAAGATAACTTCGAAATAAGGGAAATTGAAGAAGCAGTGAGAAACTCAGTAAAGGAATTAGGAGGAAAAATTTGGCTAGATCTTTCAAATCCTAAAGTTATTATGATATATAATAATCGTGGTATTATATCTACTAATAGAATAGGCTATAAGATTATTATAGCAAGCTTACCTTTAATAAAAAAGATTAAGAATAAGGAAGTTCTTCTTGTACCTAGAAGAACTACAGGAAGTTTAAAAAGGGCTAAACGATTAATAGGAATTGAGTGATGATGCCGTCCCAGACTGTATCATGATGAACACGCGACGAACTGATAACACTTTTTAACACTTATTATATCTACTGATATTGGGAGAAGAAATTTGGCATTTGGACCAGCAGCAATGGGATATGATAGAGCTATAACAATATTTTCTCCAGATGGATCATTATATCAAGTAGATTATGCCTTTGAGGCAGTAAAGAAAGGTTGGACTACTTTAGGGGTAAAAACAAAAGCTGGAGTTGTTCTCATTGGAGAAAAAAGAAAAGCCACCCAACTTCTTGATGTTGATAGCATAGAAAAAGTCTTTATCCTTGATGACCATGTAGGATGTAGCTTTGCTGGATTAGCCTCAGACGGAAGAATATTAATTGATTATGCTAGATCTCAAGCACTTCAGCATAGGTTAATATATGATGAACCTATCAATATTGACTATCTTACAAAATTAGTTTCAGATGTAAAACAAATGTATACCCAACACGGTGGAGTAAGACCCTTTGGTGTTGCTTTAATTATAGGTGGTATTGATAGAGGAAAAACTCCAAAATTATTAATGACAGAGCCAAGCGGTCAGTTTATGCCTTACTATGCTGTAGCTATTGGACAAGGTGGGTATACCGCAACAGAATACTTTGAGAAAAACTATAGAGAAGATCTCAATATGCAAGATACAATATTACTAGGAATTAGAGCCTTAGCATCTACTCTTAAACCCGGAGAAAAACTTGCACCTTCTAATATTGAAGTTGGATTTGCAGATGTAGATTCCGGAATGTTTAGAAAGATGAGTTTCGAAGAAAGAGCATCAATATTACAAAAATTATAATTGGGGTGAAAATAATTTCATGACCAAGAAAGAAGAATATGTTATCGCTAGATATGAGCATGGTGGTGAAAGATTTGAAATACTAGTAAAACCTAAAGAAGCTAACGAATTAAAAAGTGGGAAAAGTATAAGTTTGTCTGATGTTGTTGTATCCGATGAAATATATAAGGATGTAAAAAAAGGGCTTAAAGCGTCTCCTTCAGCTTTAAAAAAAGTTTTTGGAACCACTGACTTTGAGGAAATCGCACGGCAAATAATTCTTAAAGGAGAAATTCAAGTGACTGCAGAGCAAAGAAAAGAAATGATAGAGAATAAAAAGAAACAAATAATAGATTATATTTCAAGAAACGCTATAGATCCTAAAACTCATTTACCTATACCTAGAACTCGAATTGAAATGGCAATGGAGCAAGCTAGAGTCCAAATAGATCCTAATAAAGATGTAGAGGGACAAGCATTGCAAATAATAAAAGAAATAGCTAAAGTGATTCCTATAAAAGTTGCTAAAGCGTTAATAGAAATAAAAGTTGATCCAAAACATAGTTCGAAAGTAAAGTCACAACTCCATAATTTGGGTGAAGTAAAGAAGACTAATTGGCTAGGTGATGGCACTTTAATAGCTGAATTAGAAATCCCAGCAGGAATGCAACAGGAGGTTATAGATAAGTTAAATTCTCTAACTAAAGGAGAAGTTGAAGTAAAGATTCTTCAAGTGAAGTGAGATAAAAATGTCTAATAGTAAGATATATTTTGAAGATAGAAGCATAGTCACCCCAGGAGATTTAATTGCCGAAGGAGACTTTCAAATACCATGGTCACCATATTATTATAAGATAGGAAATAAATATTATTCGTCCATAACAGGTTTAATAGAAGTCAAGGAAAATTTATTTGAGATAGTTCCATTAGAAGGACATAGATATATCCCGAAAGTTGGTGATACAGTTATTGGATTAATAGAAGATGTTGAAATTTATGGATGGGTTCTGGATATAAAATCACCTTATTCTGCATACTTACCAGCTTCTTCATTCTTAGGTAGGCCAGTTAGCCCAGGAGAGGACTTGCGTAGATACCTTAATTTGGGAGATTACGTAATTGCTAAAATAGAAACCTATGATAGAACGATAAATCCTATTTTATCTATAAAAGGGAAAGGTTTAGGAAGAGTATCTAGCGGAATAGTAATTGATATACCTCCAGTAAAAGTCCCGAGAGTAATCGGGAAAAACAGAAGCATGCTTGACACATTAACTAGCGAAACAGGCTGTGAAATTCTTGTTGCTCAAAATGGAAGAATACTAGCTAATTGTGCTACTAAGATGATTGAAGAAGCTTTAGTTGAAGCTATTCAGATTATAGAAAAAGAATCTCATATAAAAGGACTAACGGAAAAAATAAGAAAGTTTTTGAGAGAAAAATTAGGTGAGACAAAAAATGATTCAGCTACAAAAACCGAGGCTAATACTTGATAATGGACTACGATTAGACGGTAGAAAGCCAGATGAAATGAGACCTATAAAGATAGAATTGGGCGTTTTGAAGAATGCTGACGGCTCAGCAATATTCGAAATGGGAAATACAAAAGTTATTGCAGCAGTTTATGGCCCAAAAGAAATGCATCCTAGACATTTAGCTTTGCCAGATAGAGCCGTATTAAGAGTTAGATACCATATGACTCCTTTCTCTACTGACGAAAGAAAAAATCCTGCTCCTAGTCGAAGAGAAATAGAACTGTCTAAAGTAATAAGGGAAGCATTAGAATCAACAATCTTAGTAGAATTATTTCCAAGAACTGTTATAGATGTATTCATGGAAGTTTTACAAGCAGATGCAGGAACAAGATTAGTTTCTTTAATGGCTGCATCTATGGCTTTGGCTGATGCAGGAATTCCTATGAGAGACTTAATAGCTGGTGTAGCAGTAGGAAAAGCGGATGGAGTTTTAGTATTAGATTTAAACGAGCCAGAAGATATGTGGGGAGAAGCTGATATGCCAGTAGCTATGATGCCGTCACTTAAGCAAGTTGCGTTACTCCAACTAAATGGAAATATGACACCACAAGAGTTTAGACAAGCATTAGAGATGGCTCAAAAAGGAATTGAAACAATATATAATTTAGAAAAAGAAGCCATTAGGAGCAAATATGCAGAATTAAAGGAGGAATAAAAATGTCAATCACGCCTTCTAATCAAAACATAACTTCCTTGCTTAAAAAAGAAAGTATATTAAACGCATTAGAAAGAGGTATTAGATTAGATGGAAGAAAGAATAGTGATTATAGACCAATTTCTGTTACACTCAATTATGCTAAAAAAGCCGAAGGTTCAGCTTTGGTAAAACTAGGAGATACAATGGTTTTAGCCGGTGTAAAATTAGAGGAGGAAGAACCGTTTCCAGATACTCCAAACCAGGGAAACTTAGTAGTTAACGTAGAACTCCTTCCTTTAGCTTACGAGACATTTGAGCCAGGACCACCAGATGAAAATGCTATAGAATTAGCTAGAGTTGTGGATAGAAGCCTTAGAGATTCAAAAGCAGTTGATCTATCTAAATTAGTTATTATACCAGGTAAAAAAGTATGGACTGCATGGGTCGATGTATATGTTCTTGATTATGGAGGAAATGTATTAGATGCTTGTACTTTAGCAGCAGTTGCGGCTCTATATAATACTAAACTTCCTAAAGTTGAAATAGAAGGAGATAATGTAAAAATAATAAAAGAGGAAAAAACTGATGTAACTCCAATTGCTTATCCAGTAGTCACTGTTACTGTTGCTAAAATAGGTAAGTATCTTGTTGTAGATCCAAGTTTAGATGAAGAAAGTATTGCAGATGTAAAAATCTCATTCTCTTACGTACAAGATGGTAGAATAGTAGGAATGCAAAAGAGTAATTTTGGAAGCTTAAGCTTACAAGAAGTAGATGTTGCAGAAAGTTTAGCAAGATCAGCTTCACAGAAATTATTCGAAGAGCTTAAAAAGCAAATTAATATGTAATTATGGTGATTAGAAATGGGAAAAGTTACAGGAATTGCTGGTAGATTTGGTGCACGATACGGCTCTTCAGTCAGGAAGAAATGGAAAGAGATAATGGAAAAACGGTATCAAGATCATCAATGTCCCGTATGTAAAACAACCGGAAAAGTGGTTAGAATAGCTTCTGGGGTATGGTATTGTAAAAAGTGTGGTGCTAAGTGGGCAGGTCTTGCTTATACACCGTATTGAAATAGTTTTTACTTCAAGTCGTGACGCTCCATTAAGAGTAAGAACTTTTTTAAATGAGTTGACTTATGTTTTTCCTAATTCCATAAAGATTAATAGAGGTAGACAAAGTCTTAAAGATATTATAGCTAAATCAATTTATTTAAACTCAAAATATCTAGTTATAATCGATGTCATAAAGGGAAACCCAGGTAGATTTAGAGTATACGACCTTACATCAAAAATGCTTAAATATAACTTTATAATTTATGGTGTAACATTACTTACAGAATTAAAATTACATAGAACATTAATCAAAAGAGGATGTATAGGAAAAATTGAAGATCAGAAAATAAAAAATATGTTAATTGATCTAGGTTACATATATATTGAAAATTGCGATGTATATGCTAATGGAGATTACATAATAAAAGACAATAATTATGTATTTGAACTGAAATTCACGAAAGATGATAAAATATTAGGACCTGTCATTAGATTTCAGCTATATGATAGAAATAAAAATATTAATTAACTCTACTGAAGAAGAAAGACAGCTTATATTTAATTCTGTATTACCAGAGGGTATAGACACTAAGTATATCAGAATAGATAGAGAGAACTCGGAAATTATAATAAAAGCACCTACAATAAGTAGGGGTAGAGCTATAATGAACTCTTATATATCCTGGATATACACAATATTGGAGACAATAAAAAGGGTGAATAAGGATGACAGAGAGAATTCCCCCTGAACTTCAAACACAATTAGTAAAATTACAACAATTACAAGATCAATTAAATAGACTTCTTACTGAAAAAAATGTAATAGATAGTGAATTAAGAGAAGTAAATAAAATACTTCAAGAGCTCTCTCAATTACCAGCTGGTACGACAGTTTACAAAATAGTTGGAAATTTACTAGTTAAAACAGATAAAGAAACAGTACAAAAGGAGTTAGATGATAGGAAAGAAATTTTAGAATTAAGATCTAGAACTTATCAGAAACAAGAAAACTTACTGAGAACGCAACTAGAAGATTTGCAGAAAAAAGTAAATGAACTACTTGCAAAGTATTATCCCCAAAGTGGGGGAGCTATAAAGGCATAATTTTTTGAACCAAGTATTTTATATTATATTAACTTCAATTTATTACTTGATGCTTAGAATTTATGCTGATTATCGTGAAAAGAACAGCGGAGTCCCAGATATTATTAAAGAATTAGGTGCTATTGTAATTTTTGATAATTTGAGTGTAGGAGATTATGTTATATCTGATGAAATAGCAATAGAAAGAAAAAGCGTAGAGGACTTGGTTAACTCTGTATTTGATAAAAGATTCTTTGATCAATTAAGTAGATTAAGTGAAGCTTACGCTAAACCTTTCATACTAATTGAAGGTGATATGGAAAAAGTTAGAAAAATTACCTCTAGATGGAAGGCTATAAATTCTGCCTTAACAAGTGCTATTTTAGAGTTTGATCTACGAGTAGTGTACTCCAATGATAGGAAAGAATCTGCTGAAATCATTTACAAAATAGCTGAGAAAAGTTCTACCTCTCAGAATAAAAAAATATTAAACCTTCATGAAAAACCAAAATTTGAGAGTTTAAGGGATATGCAGCTATATGTAGTTGAAGCTTTTCCTCAAATTGGGAGTAAATTAGCAGAGAGATTATTAGAAAAATTTGGAAGCATAGAAAGAATTTGTAATGCAAGTGTATCCGAGCTAGAAAAAGTTCTGGAGAGTAGAAAGAAAGCTGAGGAAATATATAAAGTTATACATACAACATATACGAATAAAAAGGAGGAAAGAAATAATAAAACTTCTTTGCTTGACTTCTTAGAGCCTAAATGAAACTACAGCTTTCTGTTTTTCTGCTTTCCAATCAACATTTACTGGAGGTAAGCCAGACTTGCTCCTTAAATAGTTGTACGCAGAAAGTGCAGCTTTCACTCCTTCTGCAGCAGCTACAACAGCTTGCTTGTATGGAGTATTTGTAACATCACCAGCAGCGAATATTCCTTCTACATTAGTTCTTCCTAATTCATCTACTATTATTTCTCCTTTTTCATTGAGTTTTATAAAATCTTTTAAGAACTCTGTTCGTAAAACATAACCCATTTCTATTATTACTCCATCTACATTTAGAATTTTATCTTCTTTTGTCTTAGAATTTTGTATAACTATTCCCTCAACTTTAGAATTTCCAATAATTCTAATCACTTTATATCCTAAAAACATTTTTATATTTTCATTGTTCAATATTGACTTTAATGTGCCCTCATCTCCTCCAACCAACTGAGTAGACATAGAAATATAATAAGCAGGTCTTGCATATTTTGAAAGAAGTTCTATAGCTTCTACGCCAGGCTCTCCTTCTCCTACAACTGCAGCTGGCTTATCTTTAAAAAATGCAGCATCACAAATTGCACAATACGATACACCTTTACCTTTAAATTCTTTCTCACCCGGCACATTAAGTTCTCTAGGTGTCTTACCGAACGCTAAAATAACAGTCTTAGCCTTATAACTTCCTAAAATACCTTGAAGTTCAAAAATATCGCCTTTTTTATCTATCTTGTATATTTCTTCTCCATAGATGAATTTAGCTCCAAACCTCTTTGCCTGCGACTCTACCTTTCGCGCTAAACTAAGTCCACTTAAAGGCTCAACTACAGGATAATTCTCTATGAGATCAGTTAATGTTAGTTGTCCTCCTAAATCTTTTGAGACAACTAACGTTTTCATTCTTTGCCTTGAGGTATATAAAGCGGCACTTAGCCCAGCAATTCCTGCTCCTACTATGATTACATCATATATTTCATTATGTTGATTCAATTGTTGCATATTTACTTATTTTAAATCTTATGATAAAAAGTTGTTTATTAAAAAGATTGTATCAATTATTGATGTAGGATATCCATTACACTTTAATATTCTGAAGTTAAGTTACTAAATACTAAATGTGGTGATTTAAACCTTGCCCCGATATAAGACAGTTGAGCAAGTTCTTAGTTTAATGAAAGATATTACTAGAGTAAGAAATATTGGAATAATTGCTCATGTAGATCACGGAAAGACTACAACTAGTGATACTTTATTAGCTGCAGCCGGTATAATTTCACAAAAAGTTGCTGGAGAGGCATTAGCATTAGACTACCTTTCCGTAGAACAACAAAGAGGTATTACAGTAAAGGCAGCAAACATAAGCTTGTACCACGAAATAGAAGGAAAAGGTTACGTAATTAATTTAATTGATACTCCTGGTCACGTTGATTTTAGCGGTAGAGTAACTAGAAGCCTTAGAATATTAGATGGTTCTATTGTTGTTGTTGATGCAGTAGAGGGAATAATGACTCAGACAGAAACTGTACTAAGACAAAGCCTTGAAGAAAGAGTAAGACCTATACTTTTCATTAATAAAGTAGATAGATTAGTTAAAGAACTAAAGTTAAGCCCGCAAGAAATACAGAAGAAACTAATAGATATGATAGTAGAGATAAATAACTTAATCGAAATGTATGCAGAACCCGAATATAAGGACGCTTGGAAAATAAAACCAGAATTAGGTAATGTGGTATTTGGATCAGCAAAAGATAAGTGGGGATTTAGCGTACCAATAGCACAGAAAAAAGGAGTTAAATTCAGTGATGTAGTAAATGCATATTCTAGTGGGGATAAATCAAAAGTAGAAGAACTAGCTAACAGAGTTCCTATACATGAAGCATTATTAGAAACTGTTATTAAATTTGTTCCAAATCCTAGAGATGCACAAAAATATAGAATTCCTAAAATCTGGAAAGGAGATCTAGATAGCGATATAGCAAAAGCAATGATAAACGCAGATCCTAACGGACCTATTGTCCTTATGATAAGTGATATGAAAGTTGATCCACATGCCGGTTTAGTTGCTACTGGTAGAGTATTCTCTGGAACATTAAGAGCTGGAGAAGAAATATGGTTAGTAAACGCAAAAAGACAACAAAGAGTTTTACAAGTAAGCCTTTACATGGGACCAACAAGAGAATTAGCTGAAGAGATTCCTGCTGGTAATATAGCTGCAGCTTTAGGACTAGATCAAGCTAGATCTGGAGAGACAGCAGTAGATATAAAGTATAAAGATGCGAATGTAGGTTCATTTGAATCTCTACATTATGTATCAGAACCTGTAGTAACAATATCTGTTGAGCCAAAGAATCCAAAAGATCTTAATAAGATGATTGATGCACTTAGAAAACTAAGTATTGAGGATCCAAACTTACTTGTAAAGATTAATGAGGAGACTGGTGAATATTTGCTTTCAGGTATGGGATTCTTACATCTTGAAGTTTCATTACAATTATTGAAAGAAAATTACGGTGTAGATGTTGTAACCTCACCACCAATTGTAGTCTATAGAGAAAGCATAAGAACTAAGAGCCAAGTATTCGAAGGCAAATCTCCTAATAAACATAATAAACTATATATCAGCGTTGAACCATTAAATGAACAGACAATTGAGTTAATCGCTAATGGAACTATAAAAGAGGATATGGATTCTAAAGAAATGGCAAGAATACTTAAAGAACAAGCAGACTGGGACTACGATGAAGCTAAGAAGATAGTTGCTATAGATGAAAACATAAATGTATTTGTGAATGCTACAAGCGGTGTACAACATCTAAGGGAAGTAATGGATACCATACTTCAAGGGTTTAGATTAGCGATGAAAGAAGGACCATTAGCTCATGAACCAATAAGAGGATTAAAAGTTGTATTGCATGATGCTATTATCCATGAAGACCCAGCTCATAGAGGACCAGCTCAGTTATATCCAGCCGTTAGGAATGCTATATTTGCTGGGTTCTTAACTTCTAAACCAACATTACTAGAACCTTTACAAAAGCTAGATATCAGAGTTCCAATGGATTTCGTTGGAAACGTCTCTGGCGTTATAACTAGGAAAAGAGGAAAAATACTCAATATGACTCAGATGGGTAGTATAGCCAGAATTACAGCAGAAATTCCAGTTTCTGAATCTTTTGAACTTGCAAGCGAGCTTAGAGCAGCAAGTGCAGGCAGAGCGTTCTGGGGTACAGAATTTAGTAGATGGGCTCCAGTTCCAGATAGCCTATTATTAGATGTAATTATGAAAATAAGAGAGAGAAAAGGCCTGCCTAAGGAGTTGCCTAAGGTAGAGGACTTCTTAGCGTGAAATTGCATGGAAGAGTTCAACATATTTAAGGATGTTAAGGCTATATTTTTTGACTTTGATAACACTTTAGTTTCTTTTGATAACCTTTCTAATCAAGCTTTACTTAAGGTGGCAGATGATATATTGGATTACATTAGAGAAAATTATCCTAATGTAAATGTAGATCGTGATGAGCTCTCAAAGACGCTTATAGAAATAGCGAAAAAACTAGATGAAGAAGGGGTTTATGACAGAAGACTATGGTGGGAGGAAGTATTAAAGAAATATAGTGTAAAGGCAGAGATGGAAGATTTATACGAGTGGACTCAAATATACTGGAGTATAGCTGGAAACAATACACCTTATGAAGATAGCTTGGATGCAATAGAATATTTAAAAAGAAAGGGATTCAAATTAGGTATAATAACTAATAGTGACGGAGAATGGGGTAATAAAAAACAGAGAATCAACAGATTTCCATTAGTATCATATTTTGATATAATCACTATAAGTGGTGAAAACAACATAAAACCTAAACCTAATGTGCAACCATTTATATTATCTTGTGAAAAACTCAATCTCTCAGTAAACCAGTGTCTTATGGTTGGAGATGATCCAATTAAAGATTGCTTAGCTGCCAAGAAGGCTGGTTTATATTCCATATTGGTTGATAGAGAAGGAAAAGTCAAATTCGCAGAACTTTATGCGGATTTTGTAATTCAAAATCTAAAACAGTTAGAAGAGATTTTTTAGTTGAATTAGATATTCATTTGTAATTTCTTTTTGTAAGTAATACAGAAATTTCTCATAAAGTTTGCTGCATATTTCATCTTCACAGTAATTTCTTAATTCCACAAAATCTTCTATTGCTACACTATTTTGGTATGCTTTATTGATGCCAACAAGTTTATGAAATAAATAAGTCTGTATTGTATTCTTGCTTAAATCTAATACACTTCCGTAAAATTTTAAAAGTTCATTATACTTTCCACGCTCTATCAAATTTAATGCTAACTCCTTAATTTCTATAGGTAATGGCGTATCAAATATTACGTTAACAAGCTCTTGTGGATTTATTGTAATCTCGTTGGAGAGAAATACATTTAAAAGCTTTACTATTTCTTCATAATTCTCAGTTTCACTGATCTCATCAGCTTCTGAATGATAATATGGATAATCTATATCCGACATCGAAATTGTAGGAATTCCCCTCTTTAAAAAGTTATAAGAATCGGTATAAGGTGAAGGGTACTGGACAGCATTTTTAAAATACTTAAAAAGACCTGGAGTTACAAAAAATTTTGAATTTAAGGTTAAGTTATCTAAACTTATAGATAATTTTGCATCTATTTTATTTGACCTCAAAAAATTATATGAACCACAAGCCCACGAAAAACTACTGAAAAAACATCCACTTTCTTCTGCTGTAAAAGAAATTAAGTGTAATTCGTATTTTTCACTTTTTAATTCTGGTAATATGGAGACTGAAATTAAATCATCATGTTCCCCCTTAAACCAATGATCATGATGAGCGGTCACATAGATCTTATCCTCAGTTTTACCTGGTATTATTCCTTCAATTGTATATCCTATTGAATCCTCAAAAGATGATTTTAAGAAAAATCTACATTTTCCTTTTATTTGATTTGCATCTTTATACCTTATATAAAATGCTGGTAACTTGGGCGGATTTTGAGGTAAGTGAGAAAGAGGAGTCCCGTTTTTCAGAACAATTTTTCTCATTAAATCATCTTGTGTAAAGACTAAAATTTTATTACTATTATTTCTATAATATTTATTAATATCTAAGATATTATTAATTTTAATGACTTGATAATCTGAAGTTTCTACATCTATTGAAGGAGAGTAAGGTAAAGAGATAGCCTCGATTTTTATTCCTTCACATTCTAGCTCTATTTCCTTCTCCTCCCATTTTAATACATTTTGAGGATTAATGTAAGTTGTTATTTTATTAACCTCAAAATATTCCTTTATTTTATCAACTATCAATCTTTCCTTTTTATCACCAGCTATTAATTCTCCGTATTTTGATAACTCTTTAACTCTTTCTCTTAATGTCATAATATGGACTCAGTAAAAAATATCATAAATTTTGTTTTTCCATATGATGGAATTTATGAAGTTATTTTAGGATCAAATGGAGTTAAACCAAACTTAGCTCCAATAGGTATAATTAAGGATGGAAATACTTTGAAATCAAAAGTTTATAAAGACACACTTACTTTTTCTAATTTAATTAAATATCAAAAGTGTTCTCTAAATATAATAACTGATTCAAGAGTGTTCTTTGAAGCATTTTTTAATGAGCTTAAAATAGAGGACTATATAGATAATATTCCTATAATTCCCGTAGGAGTAGTCTTTTTAGCTAATTGTTATTATGAAAAACTAGAAAATCCTACTTATTTCTTTTATGATTTGATTGATTATAAAAAATACGGAGAGTTTTACCATGCATTCAACAGAGGAAATTCTATGTTAATTGATCTGTTAATACACGTTTCTAGATTGGATATATATAGCAAAGAAGACATTGAAAAATATTTACCTATAATAAAATATGAGATTGACATTATACGTAAAACTATGCCAAATGACATAAAAATTATTGAAAAAATTAAGGAACTTATGTTACAGAAAGGGTTAAAAATTTAATTTCAAAAACCCCCCACATGGGCTTTACTGTTGCTTTAATACAAGGAGATGGAATTGGACCAGAAATAGTATCTAAATCTAAGAGAATATTAGCCAAAATAAATGAGCTTTATTCTTTGCCTATCGAATATATTGAAGTAGAAGCTGGTGATCGTGCATTGGCAAGATATGGTGAAGCATTGCCAAAAGATAGCTTAAAAATCATTGATAAGGCCGATATAATTTTGAAAGGTCCAGTAGGAGAATCCGCTGCAGACGTTGTTGTCAAGTTAAGACAAATTTATGATATGTATGCCAATATTAGACCAGCAAAGTCTATCCCGGGAATAGATACTAAATATGGTAATGTTGATATACTTATAGTGAGAGAAAATACTGAGGATTTATACAAAGGTTTTGAACATATTGTTTCTGATGGAGTAGCCGTTGGCATGAAAATCATAACTAGATTTGCTTCTGAGAGAATAGCAAAAGTAGGGCTAAACTTTGCATTAAGAAGGAGAAAGAAAGTAACTTGTGTTCATAAGGCTAACGTAATGAGAATTACTGATGGTTTATTCGCTGAAGCATGCAGATCTGTATTAAAAGGAAAAGTAGAATATTCAGAAATGTATGTAGACGCAGCAGCGGCTAATTTAGTAAGAAATCCTCAAATGTTTGATGTAATTGTAACTGAGAACGTATATGGAGACATTTTAAGTGACGAAGCTAGTCAAATTGCGGGTAGTTTAGGTATAGCACCCTCTGCGAATATAGGAGATAAAAAAGCTTTATTTGAACCAGTACACGGTGCAGCGTTTGACATTGCTGGAAAGAATATAGGTAATCCCACTGCATTTTTACTTTCTGTAAGTATGATGTATGAAAGAATGTATGAGCTATCTAATGACGATAGATATATAAAAGCTTCAAGAGCTTTAGAAAACGCTATATACTTAGTCTACAAAGAGAGAAAAGCGTTAACCCCAGATGTAGGTGGTAATGCGACAACTGATGACTTAATAAATGAAATTTATAATAAGCTAGGCTAAAAGTTTTTAAATCACTACTTTATCTATTATCGAGGTGATCTAGATTATCCTCCCCTACAATAAAGCCTTTGCCATCTAAATTTGATCCTCTTTCTACAGAAAAAGAAATATTAAAGTTTTGGGAGCAAAATAAAATCTATGAAAAATTAAAAGAATATAACAGTAAATTTGAGAAAAAATTCCTATTTATAGATGGGCCACCTTATCCTTCAAGCCCAATCCCACATATAGGAACCGTTTGGAATAAGGTAATAAAGGATTGTATACTAAGATATGAAAGGTTAGCAGGATTTAGGACCTATGATCAGCCTGGTTATGATACTCATGGTTTGCCTATAGAAGTTGCAATAGAAAAACAACTTGGAATACAAAAGAAATCGGATATAATAGAAAAAATAGGAGTTGATAATTTTGTTAATAAGTGTAAGGAATTTGCATTAAATAACGCATCTTCTTTGACTGCAAACTTTAAGAACATAGGAATTTTTATGGACTGGAACAACCCCTATATGACATTACATAATGACTATATTTCTAACTCTTGGATGCTAATCAAGAAAGCATATGAAAGAGGATTATTATATAAAGGAGTACATGTTTTACATTGGTGCCCTAGATGCGAAACAACATTAGCTGATTATGAGGTTTCAGAATATAAAGAAATTGAAGACCCATCAATTTATGTGAAATTTAAAGTAAAAGGCTCAGAAAATAGGTATTTAGTTATTTGGACTACAACACCATGGACTTTACCGGCAAATGTCTTTGTTATGATTAATAAAGATTATGAGTATGCTGAAGTCGAGGTCAATAATGAGATACTAATTATGGCAAAAGATAGAGTAAGTGATGTTATGAAAGAAGCAGGAATTAAAAACTATAAGATAGTAAGGACATTTAAAGGAGTGGAATTAGTTGGATTACAATATATACACCCTTTGGCAGATATAGTCACAGCTCAGAAAGGGCTTGACAATTATCATATAGTCGTTGATGCTGGAGAAGAAGTAACGTTAACTGAGGGAACGGGTCTTGTTCATTCTGCTCCAGGTCATGGTGATATTGACTTTGAAATAGGCAAAAAAATTGGAGCACCAGTAGTTATGTTAGTTAATGATAGAGGTGAATTCTTACCAGAAGCTGGAAAATATGTTGGAAAAAATGTACGAAGTGCCGCTGAAGAAATTATTAATGACTTAAAACAGAGAAATGCCTTACTGCATTCTGGCAAGGTTGTCCATAGATATCCTGTATGTTGGAGATGTAAAACACCTCTAATTTTGAGGGCTATAGAGCAATGGTTTATAGGAGTATCTAAACTAAAAGAGGAATTGTTAAAAGAGATTGACAATGTTAAATGGGTACCTGACTGGGGTAAGACAAGAATAGGAAATATGGTAAGAGAGATTAGGGATTGGGTAATTAGCAGACAGAGATTTTGGGGAACACCATTACCAATATGGATATGTAAGAATTGTGGAAACATAATTGTTATAGGAAGTAGAGATGAGTTAGAAAAAGTAGCAATAACAAAAGTACCAGAGGATTTACATAGACCATGGATAGATAAAGTAGTTGTCCGATGTAATAAATGTGGAGGAGAAGCTCATAGAGTTCCAGATGTGGCTGATGTGTGGTTTGATAGTGGGGTAGCTTTCTTCGCTAGCCTAGGTAAAGATTGGGAAAAAAAGTGGAAAGAAATAGGTCCCGTTGATTTAGTATTAGAGGGACACGATCAATTACGAGGATGGTTCTTTAGCCTACTAAGGGCTGGTGTTATATTATTAGATAGAGCACCATATAATGCAGTTCTAGTCCATGGGTTTATGTTAGATGAACAAGGTAGAGAAATGCATAAGAGTCTTGGAAATTATGTAGAGCCATCTCAAGTAACTGAAAATGAAAAATATGGTAGAGATGTCTTGAGATTATGGTTACTCAGAAATACAACATGGGAAGATGCAAAGTTCTCTTGGAAAGCACTTGATCAAACAAAAAGAGATTTAAACATTATATGGAATGTGTATGTTTTCGCATCAACATATATGAACTTAGACAACTTCGATCCAAGAATATATAACCTAGACAACTTAAAACAATACCTGAGGATAGAAGATTTATGGTTATTATCTAGATATAATAGAGTTGTAAAAGAAGTAAAGGAAAGCATGAACGATTTCAAAGTCCATGAGTTAGCAAATAAAATGACAAGTTTCATCATAGATGATATAAGTAGGTTCTATCTAAGATTAGTCAGAAAAAGAGCTTGGAACGAAAGTAATGACCCAGATAAGATAGCAATGTATTATGTACTTTATGAAGTTCTCAAGGGATCACTAGTACTTTTATCCCCGGTAATTCCGTTTACTACTGAACGAATATACCAGGATTTTGTAGTAGATAAGAAGGATTCTGTTAGCATGGAAAGCTTACCAGAAGTAAAAGAAGAATTCATAAATGATAAAATTGAGAAAGAATTTGAACTAAGCAAAGAGATTGCAGAAGCTGGATTAAATGCTAGAGCCAAGGCTGGAATTAAATTAAGATGGCCAATAAAGAACGCATATGTATTTCTAGTCTCGGATATAGACGTTGAAATGGCCAATAATGTAAAAGAAGTAATAAAGTTCTTATTAAATACTAAAGACGTAGAAATTGGAGGAATAGAAGGCTATAGAAGGTTTAGTAAAATTAAGGCCACACCAAACAGAGGTACAATTGGACCCGATTTCAAAAGGCTTACTAACAAAATAGTAGAATATATAGAAAATAACTCAGAAAAAGTAGCTTCGGATATTATAGCTAAAGGTTACCATGAAGTTGTAATAGAAGGAGAACCAGTTCAAATCAAGGTTAATCATGTTAATATACTAGAAGAAACTGAAGAAGGTTACATATCTGCTAGGTTTAACAAGGGAGTAGTAGTTCTAAAGAAAGAAATAAGTAAAGAAGAGGAAGAAGAAGGAATAGTTAGAGATATTATAAGAAGAATCCAGTTTATGAGAAAGCAACTTAATGTGCAAATTAATGATTATATTCTGTTGTATATAAAAGCACCAGAGGAAAGAACAGAAATGTTAAAGAAATGGACTGATTACATCAAATCAGAGACTAGGGCTAAAGAAGTTATTATAGGAGAAGTAAAAGGAGACCTAATATTACCATGGGAAATAGAGGATGAAGAATATATTATTGGTGTAAGTAAATCTTGATGTTTCCTTATCCAAGAAGAAAAGAGTTAAACGTGATTCTTTTTACATCAATTTTTTCAACAGATAAAAGCTTAACCGAAATTACGTTAAAAATGTCCTTCATACTCAGAACCTTAACTATTTTTAGAGTTTCAAAGCTTTTTTGGATAGATGATTTAAGAAATAAATATATAAAAAGAGTTATTATTGATATAATTAATTATGCACTTAAACCACCATATTTAAAGAAAGAAATAAAAATAAGAAAAACGCTTAGTAAAGTAGGTCTACTTAATCCTATAAATATCCCTTCTCACATAGTGGAAAAAGAAGCTATAGAAGGAGAATATAGAATCGGCTCTAAAGGTTTTTTTGGGTTAGAAAGTAAGATTAATACAAAATCTAACGTTATTTTAATAGTAAACTCTAACCCCGTAAGAATTAAAGAGTACAATTTTTACCCTTACTATAATGGATTTAAGTTTTATTTTTTAAATAAAAATAATATTCTTGGAAAATTTGAAAATCTTCTAATTGCAAGCAGATCTGGAAAAGATCCAATAAAATACTCAAGTGAAATAAAAGATATGTACGAGAAAAAAGGAATAACATTAATTATAGGTCCCCCATCAGGTGGATTATTAAAACAATTGAGTGACTATATACATGTTTACAATTTTTTACCAAATCAGGGGGTAAAAGATATCAGAGTCGAAGAAGCTCTTATTTCATCTCTTTCGATACTTAATTTCATCTTAGGATAGATACATTTTTATACGGAGATTTTTAAAAATGAGAGAACGAGGGAAAATTAATGGGTCATCGTAAGCTTGCTTCGCCAAGGAGAGGTTCCGCAGGTGTACGACCAAGAAAGAGAGCTAGCGAAATTTTGCCTACGCCTAGAAGCTGGCCTACTATACAATCTAATGAACCTAAATTGTTAGGCTTTGTAGGTTACAAAGTTGGCATGAGTCATATTTTTATGATTGACGATAAGCCTACTTCTCCTAATTATGGAAAAGAAATTTATGTTCCAGTTAGTGTTATAGAGACACCCCCAGTCATTCCATTAGCTATTAGAGCCTATGTAATGGGGCCTAAGGGCGAACCTACAACATTAACTGAATATTGGGGAGATATCAGTGAAGATCTTTTAAAATTAATCCAACAAAGAAAAGTAACTAGATTAAAAATAGATAAAGAAAAGATGAAAGGAAAATTAGATGAAATAAATAATAAGTTAAATGATATACTGTATTTAAGAGTCCTTATAGCGACACAACCTAAATTGGTCCCTTCATTAGGTAAAAAGAAACCAGAAATAGTCGAAGTACAAGTAGGAGGAGGAGATATAAAATCACAATTAAATTACGTTTTAAATATTCTTGGCAAACCTCTAAGTGTTAAAGATGTGTTTAAGGAAGGCCAACTAATTGACATTATTGGTGTTACTAAGGGAAAAGGATTTCAAGGCGTAGTAAAAAGATATGGAGTTGTAGAGCTACCTAGATGGCATAAGCACAGAAAAGGTAGCAGAAAAGTAGGAGCTAGGGGCCCTTCATTCTCCACACCAAGCTATGTGCCACAACCAGGTCAAATGGGATACCATAGAAGAACAGAATATAATAAGAGAATTCTAAAAATTTCTGATGATCCAAATGAAATTAATCCTAAAGGAGGGTTTGTGAATTATGGTATTGTTAGAAATACATATTTAATTATAGAGGGTTCAATAATTGGGGCAAAGAAAAGGCCACTATTCCTCAGATATCCTATAAGACCTAGTTGGATACCTCAGTCTGCACCTAAGATAACATACGTTAATTTATATAGTCAGCAAGGGTGAAATATATGTATTTAGAGCTTCAAATTAAAAAAACTCATATTTTTGATCTAAAAGGAAATAAAGTAGAAGAAATAGAATTACCTATTTTCTTTAGTTATCCTGTTAGGAAAGATCTAATTAGAAGGGTATTCATTTCAGAATTCACAAAGGCTCTACAACCAAAAGGAAGAGATCCTATGGCTGGTAAAAGAACTTCAGCTTTAAGCTTTGGTATTAATTTAGGTTTAGCAAGAGTCCCTAGAGTAAAGACAACTGGTGAAGCAGCTTTAGCACCAAATACTGTGGGAGGAAGACTAGCTTTTCCACCAACGGTTGAAAAGAAATTAGTAGAAGAGGTAAATAAGAAAGAAAAGAAACTAGCAATTATAAGTGCATTAAGTGCTACTGCTAATATGAACTTTGTAAAGAATAGAGGTCATGTATTTTCAATTGATACTCTTCCCATAATTGTAGTTGACGATATTACAAAGCTAACTAAAACTAAGGAAATAATTGAGGTATTAGAATCTTTAAAAGTCTATGAAGATGTGGAGAGGGTTAAGGATAGAATTAGAATTAGATCTGGTAAAGGTAAGATGAGAGGAAGAAGATATAAGGAGCCTAAAGGACCGTTATTTGTAATTCATGAGAATAATCCTGTATTTGTCAAGGCCGCAAGCAATATCCCCGGAGTTGATGTAATATTAGCGAGTGATTTAAGTGTAATACATCTTGCACCTGGAGGGCATCCAGGTAGATTAACAATTTATACTAAATCTTCTATTGATGTATTACGTAAAAGGTTTGAGGGGAGGTTAGCATTATGATAATAAAAGAATTTCTTACTACAGAAAAAGCAATAAAACTTATTGAAAGTCAAAATACGTTAACAGTTATTGTAAATAAAGAAGCAACAAAAGCTGATATAAAAAGAGAAATAGAGAAAATGTTTAATGTGAAAGTAGATAAAGTAAATACCTTAATAACGATTAGAGGAGAAAAGAAGGCATATGTAAAGCTTAAAAAAGAATTTAATGCAAGTGATATAGCTCATAGACTAGGAATATTATGAGGTGAAAATTATGGGTAAGAAATTATTACAACAAAGGGCAGGAAGAGGAGGTATTAATTTCAGAAGCCCTAGCTGGAGAAGAGTGGGTAAGGCTAAAATACCAAATATAGAAGGGGAACATATAGGAAAAGTAATTGATATTGTACACAATCCTGGGACAAATGCTCCATTGGCATTGATTAAATTAGATGATGGAACAAAGTTTTATGTTCCTTCTGTCCAAGGACTAGTAGTAGGGCAAAAGATCCAGATTGGTAAAAATGCTGCAATAAGTAATGGTAATATAGTAGAAGTAGGAAATGTACCAGAAGGAACTATAATATCTAATATTGAAAAAACTAGGGGCGATGGAGGAAAATTTGCCAGATCTGCTGGAACATATGGAGTAGTTGTTGGAAAGACAGGTGATAAAGTGCTAGTGAAATTATCATCAGAGAAAATAGCTCAAGTTAGTAGTAATGCAAGAGCTATAGTTGGAGTTGTAGCTGGAGGAGGAGTTACTGAAAAACCATTATTAAAAGCTGGTAACAATTATTGGAAATATAAAGTAAAAGCTAAGAAATGGCCGCACGTAAGAGGAGTTGCAATGAACGCTGTTTCACATCCACATGGTGGTGGTTTACATCAGAGTGTAAGCAGACCGTCAACAGTGTCAAGAAATGCCCCTCCAGGCAGAAAAGTAGGCCATATTGCAGCAAGAAGAACGGGTAGAAAAGAAGGTGCATGAATTTTTAAATTTGTATATATATTGATAAGGTGATACGATGTCATTAGAAATCCCACCTGAATGGAAAAAGTTTAGATATAGAGGAAAATCATTAGATGAATTATTAAATATGCCTATGGACGAATTTATTAAATTATTACCTTCAAGACAAAGGAGATCATTAAAGAAAGGGTTTTCAGACAAGCAGAGAAGATTACTAGAAAAAATCCGAAAGTATGTGAGAGAAGGAAAGTATAGTAAAACTATAAAGACTCATGTGAGAGATATGATAATTTTACCAGAAATGGTAGGGTTAAAATTCGCTGTTTATAATGGAAAAGAATTCGTGGAATTTCAGGTAGTCCCAGAGATGATAGGACATTATCTAGGTGAATTCTCGATAACTACGAAGAAAGTAGAACATGGAGAGCCTGGACTTAAGGCTACAAGATCAAGCTTATTCCTAGCTATGAAGGGATGAAAAATGGCTGGTTGGACTTACCCTAAATTAGATATTGATGAAAACAAGTTAGCAAAAGCTGTTATAAAAAATGTTCCAGCTTCAATAAGAGATCTTTATAATGTATGTAAAGCTATAAGGGGAATGAAGCTTAATGATGCAAAGCAATTTTTAAATAATGTATTAGAGGAAAAGGAAGCATTACCATTTTGGAAACACTCTCATGGAGCTTCACATAGATCTAATATTTCTCCTAAATGGAAAGTAAAAAGTGGTAGATATCCCAAGAAGGCAATAAAATATGTTCTTAAAGTTCTAGAAAATGCTGAAAATAACGCAAATTCTAAAGGATTAGATCTAGAGAATGTAAAAATAGTTCATATTGCTGCACATAAGGGGATAATATTAAAGAGATACATGCCAAGAGCTTTTGGAAGATCTACACGTAAATATAGATACACTTCTCATATAGAAGTTATCTTGGGAGAGGTGTAAAATATGGTTTTAGTAAAGAAATATTTCCTTCAAAGATCTATGACAAAAGTAATGGTGGATGAATATTTAGCTAAACAATTTTACAATGCTGAATATGCTGGTGTAGAAATAGTTAAAACACCAATAGGCACAAGAGTTATCATTTATGCTGGAAGACCAGCCCTCATAATAGGAAAAGGTGGTAAAACTATTAAACAATTAGCTCAAATGTTAGAGAGGTATTTCGGTCTAGATAATCCTCAAATAACTGTTACTAGCGTAGAAAATCCAGAGTTAAATGCAAGGGTTATGGCTTTTAGACTAGCAATAGCACTAGAAAAAGGTTATCATTTTAGGAGAGCTGCTTTTATAACCATAAGAAGAATTATGAATGCTGGTGCATTAGGAGCAGAAGTAATTATTAGCGGAAAGCTTACTTCTGAAAGAGCTAAGTACGAAAAACTTAAAGAAGGAGTTGTTTATAAGAGTGGTGCTTTCCTGGATAAGATTGTAGATAGAGCTGTTGCAATAGCTATGTTAAAACCAGGTGTATATGGAGTCGAAATATTAATCACAAAACCAATGAAAAGTGTTGATAAAATTGAACTAAGAGAACAACCTAAAGGACCCGGCGAGAATATGGTAACTGTGACTAATGTAAGTTTCATTGAAGAGTCTCAGAAAAGTGGTGAACAGAAATGAAGAGTAAGGAAATATTAGGTTACGATATAAAAGAGATTAGCAACCAAACTGTGGAACAATTAATAGAGAAGAAAAAAGAATTGCAAGGAAAGCTAAATGATTTACAACAAGAATTATTAAAAAGAAAAGTTGAAGCTAGAATGGGGACTCTAAAGAATACTGCTTCTATCAGGAATTTAAGAAAAGATATAGCTAGAATATTAACATTACTTTCAATTATAAATAAAGAAATAGAAAATAAAAAGAAGGAGAGTAAAAAATGATTGATTTAATAGGTAGTAAAATTAAAGTTTTAGGTCATTCTGATCCTTCTTTAATAGGTAGAGAAGGGATTATTTTATTTGAAACTAAAAAAACTTTTTTAATTCAGACACAAAATAAAATAATTCGTGTATTAAAAAGTAATGGAATTTTCGAAATATATTCTGAAAATAGGAAAGTCATTTTACCTGGTTCTAAACTTGTTGGTAGAATAGAAAAAAGGTGGTTATAATGGGTAAAAAAGGTGCCTTAGTAAAAAATATAGGAATTGAAGGAGTAAATCCACCCTCTAAAACTTGTGATGATATAAATTGTCCATTTCATGGAAACCTAAGAGTGAGAGGAATAATACTAGAAGGAAGACTAATAAGATATAGAGCTGAAAAAACGGGTGTAGTAGAAAGAGATTATTTATTCTATGATACAAAGTATAAGAGATATGAAAGAAGAAGAAGCAGAATCCATGTTCACATACCTCCATGTTTAGATGTCAAAGAAGGAGATAACGTTATAATTGCTGAATGTAGACCTATAGCTAAATCAGTTTCATTTGTGGTTATAGGTAAGAGGTGAATAAGATGCCCGAAAAACTCCAGGTTTTAGGTAGTAGAAAAGGACTTACACCCGGATTACAACATTATACTACAGTAACTGTTGCAGATAATAGTGGTGCTAAAGAAGCTGTGATTATAGGTATTTATGGCTACAAAGGAGTATTAAGAAGAATACCTTTTGCGAATATAGCTGATTTAGTGATGGTTTCAGTTAGAAAAGGTACTCCAGAAGTTAGAAAACAGAAATTTAAAGCTGTAATAGTTAGACAAAGAATGCCATTTAGAAGACCAGATGGAACATGGATTGCTTTTGAAGATAATGCAGTAGTAATAGTAAACCCCGATGGAACACCTAAAGGTACTGAGATAAGAGGACCGATTGCAAAAGAAGCTGCAGAAAGATGGCCTAAAGTTGCAAGTATTGCGACAATGGTGATTTAATTGGTCTCTCATAAACCATCAAAACAAAGATTACTACTCTATAATTTACCCAAACATCAAAGGCATAAATTATTAACAGCAAAATTATCTAAGGAACTACAACAACAATATGGCATAAAGAGATTAGCAATTAGAAAAGGAGACACTGTTAAAGTTATGAGAGGAGACAAAGATGTACTAAATTTTGAAGGAAAAGTAGTAGAGGTTAATAGAAAAACTGGAAGGATAGCTATTGAAGGATTAACAAGAAAAAAAGCTGATGGAACCCCAGTTTATAGATGGATTCACGCTTCAAAAGTAATAATTACTAAATTAGACCTATCTGATGCAAAAAGGAAAGAAATCATAGAAAGGAAAAGAAAAGCAAGAGAAGAATATTTAAAGAAGAAAGAACAAACTACGGAGGCGAAATGAATTGGCCCACATAACAAGATTTGAAGCTCCTTGGTTCTTAAATTTAAGTAAAAAAGAGTATAAGTGGACAATAAGAGCTAATCCAGGTCCTCACAAACTATCAGAAAGTATTCCCTTAGCCTTATTATTGAAACATTACTTAAATGTTGCCGAAACAACAAGAGAAGCGAAGAGGTTAGTTGTTGAAGGAAAGATTATGGTTGATGGAAGAGTTAGAAAAGATTATAAGTTTCCTGTAGGATTAATGGATGTTATTTCAATTCCTTCCTCAGATTTGTACTTTAGGATTGTTCCAGATAACATAAAATACTTAATGCCAGTAAAAATTAGTAAAGAAGATGCAAAATATAAATTTGTTAGAATAGTAAATAAAACAACTAATAAAAATGGAAATATACAATTGAATTTAGAAGATGGAAGAAATATTCTAATTCCGAAAGAAAAAGTACCAGAAATGAACTATCCTACTTTAACAACACTAAAAATTGAAATTCCTTCACAAAACATAATTAAAAGTTATGAGCTAAGTGAAGGAAAGTATGCTATAATTATTGGTGGTAGAAACGTAGGATTACATGGAGTAATAAAAACTATTCAATATGCTAAATATAAGAAAAGGAAATACAGTATTGTTACTATTGAACAGAAAAATGGAGAATCTGTACAAACTAATTTACAAAATGTTATGGTTATAGGTGATAGCGAAATCGATCCTAATGTAGGGGTGAGATGATGGCAGAAACCCAAACAGTTAATCCCATGAGAAAACTACGACTAGAGAAAGTTACTGTCAATATCGGTGTAGGAGAAGCTGGAGAAAGATTACAAAAAGCATATCAACTTCTTCAAGAACTTACTGGAGTAAAGCCAGTTTATACTATTGCAAAGAGAACAATTAGAGAATTTGGAGTTAGAAAAGGAGCACCTATAGGAGTTAAGGTAACATTGAGGGGTAAAAAAGCTGAAGAATTTCTTAATAAAGTATTAGCTGCTGTAGGTCACAGAATAAAAGCATCCAGTTTTGATGAGTATGGTAATGTAAGTTTCGGAATTGCTGAACATGTTCTTATACCAGGTACTAGATATGATCCAGAGATAGGAATATTTGGAATGGATGTCGCTATAACTTTAGTAAGACCAGGATTTAGAGTAGCAAGAAGAAGGAGAAAAAAAGCTCATATTCCAAAAAGACATAGAACAGTTAGTAAAGAAGAAGCAATGGAATTCCTTAAGCAAAACTTTAATGTAACTATTGTAGAAGGGTGAGAGAAATGGGTAAATATAAGCCTCCAGCTGAGAGAAAATATGGAAGAGGAGTACAAGTTTGTAGAAGGTGCGGTAGTAGAGATTCTGTTATTCAAAAATATGGATTATACTTATGTAGACAATGTTTTAGAGAAGTAGCTTATGAAATGGGATTTAAGAAAACGAGGTGAATAATTATGGTTAATCTAAATCCTTTAGCAAATGCATTAACAACAATCTACAATAATGAGATGAGAAGAAATAAGCAAGCCATAATTATGCCTGCTTCAAAACTTATTATTAATGTATTAAGAGCAATGCAAAAAGAGGGATATATAGGGGAATTTGAGTTTATAGATGATGGTAGATCTGGAAAAATAGTTGTACAACTTTTGGGCAGAATAAACAAATGCGGGCCAATAGCACCACGATATCCTCTTAAATATAAAGATTTACTAACTTTGCCGGACTATGTAAGACGATACTTACCATCAAAGGAAATTGGTGTTCTAATAATTTCTACAAATAAAGGTGTCATGACTCATAAAGATGCCATTAGAGAAAGAATTGGTGGAGTAGCTTTAGGTTATGTTTATTGAGGTGAAAACATGAAGGCAGTTCATCTATATGAGGAAATAGAAATTCCACAAGGCATTAATGTAAATATTGAAGGAATGAAGATAAAAGTTAAAGGACCTAAAGGAGAAATAGAAAAAGACTTTAGTCATATTAGTGGCATAGAAATAAGAAAAGAAGATAATAAAATAGTTGTAGAGACTACTTTTGCTGATAGAAGAAAAAAAGCTCAGTTTTACTCTATAATTGCACATATAGAAAACATGTTTACTGGTGTTACTAAAGGCTATAGATATTACTTAAAAATTATTTACACACATTTCCCAGTTACGGTTAAAGTTTCTGGCAATGAAGTCCAAATTCAAAACTTAATTGGAGAGAAAAATATTAGAAGAGCAAAAATAATGACCGGTGTAAAAGTGAATGTAAAAGGAGAGGATATCATTGTAGAAGGTCAAGATATTGAAAAAGTAGGACAAACCGCGGCTAACATAGAACTTGCATCAAAAATTACTGGTTATGATAGAAGAGTTTTTGCAGATGGCATTTATATTTATAAAAAAGAGGTGATTGGAAGTGAACAAACAGATTAACATTAGGAAAATACAAGAAAAAATAAAGAAAATTAGAGAGAAGAAAATTAAGTTTCTAAGGTATGATTGGGATAAGTTTTATAGAATAGGCAGGCAAGAGACATGGAGAAAGCCTAAAGGTATAGATAATCCAGTAAGATTAGAACTAAAAGGATATCAGCCAAAAGTAAAAATAGGCTTCAGATCACCAAGGGAAATTAGAGGTTTACATCCCTCGGGTTTAATTCCATTCTATGTTAATAATAAGAAAGACTTGGAAAAAGCATCACAAATGAAAGATAAAGTAATAGTGGTCTTCTCATCAACGATAGGTTTAAAAAAGAAATTAGAATTAGTTGAAGAGGCTAAAAAAATGGGATTAAAAATAGCCAATGGGTGAGAGTTAGATGCCAGAGTTTGCTCTTCAAAGAAGACTTGCAGCAGAGCTTACTAATGTTGGAGAAAATAATGTGAAATTTAATACAAATTACTTAGATGATATAGCCTCAGCTATAACTAGAGATGAGATTAGAAAATTAATAAAAGAAGGAAAAATTATTATAGAGAAAAAGAAAGGTATTAGTAGTGGGAGACTAAAAGAAAAGAAAGAAAAGAGGAGAAAAAGAGGAGAAAAAAGGAAGAGTGGAAGTAGAAAAGGACCAGCTGGCGCAAGAAGAGGTAAGAAAGAGCAATGGGTTCTAAAGATTAGAAAAATAAGAACATACTTGAAATGGCTCAGAGATAATGATGTTATAGATAAGAAAACATATAGATTAGCATATAGAAAAGCTAAAGGAAACTCTTTTAGGAATCTCTCTGATGTAAAAAATTATCTTAAACAATTAGGCGTGAAGGTGGAGTGAAATATGGCACATGGTCCTAATTATAGAGTAAAGTATAGGAGAAGAAGAGAAGGAAAAACTAATTATTATAAGAGATATACATATGTTATAAACAACACCACAAGGTTAGTAGTAAGATTAACGAACAAATACATAATAGCACAAATTGCTAAGTTTAATCCAAAAGGAGATGTTATTGTAGTAGCAGCACATTCTATGGAGCTTGCTAAGAAATTTGGCTGGAAAGGAGATCTGAACAACACACCTGCTGCCTATTTAACTGGATACTTATTAGGTGTTAGGGCCTTAAAGGCTGGTATAAAAGAAGCTGTGGCTGACATTGGACTTTTCGTGCCTGTAAAAGGTAGTAGGATATTTACAGCTATTAAAGGGGCTATTGACGCTGGTCTCAGCATCCCAGTAGGAGATCTGGGTATAAAAGAGGATAGAATAAAAGGAGTTCATATAGCATCTTATGCCCAGAAATTAGAAGCTGAAAATCCTGAATTATTCAAGAGATTATTTTCTAAGTATTTAGAAAGGGGATTGCATCCTAAAGATCTTCCTTCACACTTTGAAGAAATATTAAATAAAATTAAATCTGGTGGAGCATAATGGCAGAAGAGGTTCCTGTAATTAACCCAGAAGAATGGAAACCTAGAACAAAAGTAGGTCAGTTAGTTAAAGAAGGAAAAATAACATCTATGAAAGAAATCTTTGAGAAAAATTATCCAATAACAGAGCCAGAAATAGTGGACGTGTTATTACCTAAATTGAAATACGAAGTAATGGACATAAAGATAGTGCAAAAGCAAACTGACGCTGGTGAAATATCTAAGTACAAGGTTTTAATCGTAATGGGAAATATGGATGGTTATGTCAGTTATGGTACTGGCAAGGCTAAACAATTAAGAGTAGCTATCCAAAAAGCCATAAAGAATGCTAAAATGAACATAATCCCAGTTAGAAGAGGATGTGGAAGTTGGGAGTGTACCTGTGGTGAAGCTCATAGTTTACCTTTTAAAGTCTATGGAAAGGCTGGGAGTGTTGAGGTTTTGCTAATGCCAGCTCCAAAAGGTACTGGGCTGGTAGTTGGTCCAGCTCTAAAAACTTTATTGACTTATGCAGGAATTAAAGATGCATGGTCTTTAACTAGAGGATCTACATATACTACAGAGAACTTTATAAAGGCTGGATATAATGCACTTTATAATACATATAAGTTTGTTACTCCAGTGGATTGGATGAGGAGGAAGTAATATGACTAGACTTTTAGGAATTATTAGAATAAGAGGATATGCAGGCACTCCCTGGTATATCCAGGATACATTGAAAATGCTAAGATTACCAAGAAGATTTAATGCAATGGTGTATGAAGATTCATCATCCATTAGAGGGATGTTGAAAATAGCTGAACCTTACATAACATGGGGAGAGCTAAATGAAGAAGGACTTAAATTACTTCTAACTAGATTACATACTAAAATAGGTAATCTTAAAATAACAGATGACATACTTAAAAGTCAATTAAAGATAGAAAGTTACAATTTATTTGTAAAGAAGATTATGGACGGAGAAATAAAACTGCATAAACTTGATGATTATTTCAAATTACCTATACGACTTCACCCACCAAGTGGTGGTTTTAAAGGAAAAATAAATAGACCTTTTAGTGTTAAAGGTGAATTTGGTTATAGAGGAGAAAAAATTAATGAACTAATTAAGAGGATGGTATAAATGACTGTGAGAAAAGAAAAGAAAAGCAGAAAATATAGAGGATATAGGACTCATGGTTGGGGAACAAAAGGACAACATAGAGATAGAGGTGCACAAGGAAGTAGGCAAATTGGAATGCATAAGGAAAAATGGTCATGGTTAGTAAAATATGGAGAAGGATGGTATGGAAAGCATGGATTTGTTAATCCTACAAGTAAAGTGTATAATGTTATTACAATGAGAAAGCTTCAAGAACTTATTGAAAAAGGCGAAATAAAAATAAAGGATGAGAATGGAAAGAAAGTAGTTGATTTAACTGAATATAGATATGATAAACTTATAGGCTCATCTGGACTAAAAATACCACTAGTAATTAAGGTGAATATGGCCAGTAAAAAAGCAATTGAAAAAGTTAAGGAATTAGGAGGACAAATTATATTAACCACAAGTGAATAGGCTTTTTTAGAGTAGTATGGGTTTTGTTGATTTTCTTGCTACACTAGGAGAATATTTACCAGCTGTAACTAAACCTAAAGATAGACCTTCTTTGGCAACTAAACTCCTTTGGTCGTTTATAGCTGTTATTGTTTATCTAGTAATGGCGTCAATACCACTTTATGGAGTTACCTCAGCAAATTCGTTCTTAAGCAATTTTTTGGCTGAAGAAATTATTTTTGCCTCAACTCAAGGTACATTAGCTCAACTAGGAATAGGTCCTATCATTACTTCTGGTTTAATTATGCAAATATTAGTAGGTTCAAAACTAATTCAAATGGATTTAGCTAAAGAAGAAGATCAAGCTAGATTTACTGAAGCAGAAAAAGGATTAGCTTTCGTTTTCATTCTAGTAGAATCTGCCTTATTTGGTTACGTGTTTACAAGAACTGCTGGTAATATTGAACTATCAGCTATTGTAACAATACAATTAATTGTTGCTACATATATAATTTTACTTCTAGATGAAATGATTCAAAAAGGATGGGGATTAGGATCTGGAATAAGTCTGTTTATATTAGCTGGTGTAACTAAAATTATGTTTTGGGATATGTTTGGTATTGCAGCAGTTAGTAATCAAAACTTACCAGTAGGTTTCTTCCCCGTGTTAATATCTGACATAGTAAGTGGAAAGAACATACTATCATTAATAGTAAATACGAGCACAACTACACCATTTCAACCAGATCTAGTAGGACTTATTTCTACCATTGGACTAATTATATTAATAATATATCTAACTAACATAAATATACAAATCCCAGTAACTACACAGCGATTAAGAGGGATAAAGACTACAATTCCATTAAACTTCTTATATGTTAGTAGCATCCCAGTAATATTTGTAAGTGTTTTAGGTGCTGATTTCCAATTATTTGCATCGTTAGCTTCCTATATATCATCTCCTGCCTCTACAGTCTTAACAGATATTGCAAATGCGTTTTTCTTCCCTCCAGCTAATGTCCCACATAGTGTGTTTGCTTTAGTAGTTGACCCAATAGGAGCAGTAATCTATGCAGTCGTATTTATTGTATTATCCATTATATTCGGTATTCTGTGGATTGATGTCGCTGGTCTTGATCCAGCAACACAAGCGCAACAAATGGTTGAAGCTGGGATGGAAATACCGGGAATGAGAAATAGTCCTAAAGTAATAGAAGGAATTCTGGCTAGGTATATATATCCGTTAGGTTTCTATAGTTCTCTTATAGTAGGAGTAATTGCTGTGTTAGCAACTTTTCTAGGAGTATATGGAACTGGTGTAGGAATTTTGCTAGCAGTAACTATAGCTATTCAGTACTATAATTTATTAGCTTATGAGAGAACGTTAGAAATGTACCCACTATTAAAGAGAATAATCGGTGAGTAAAATGAAAATTGGAATAGTAACTGGAATACCTGGTGTGGGAAAAACTACTGTTCTTTCTAAAGTTAAAGAAATACTAGAAGAAAAAAAGATAAATAATAAGATTGTTAACTATGGAGACTATATGTTAATGACTGCTATGAAATTAGGATATGTAAATAACAGAGATGAAATGAGAAAGCTTCCCGTAGAGAAACAAAAACAACTTCAAATTGAGGCAGCAAGAGGGATAGCGAATGAAGCTAAAGAAGGTGGAGATGGTTTACTTTTTATTGACACACACGCTGTTATAAGGACTCCATCAGGTTATTTGCCTGGATTACCTAAGTATGTAATAGAAGAAATTAATCCAAGAGTTATATTCTTATTGGAAGCTGATCCAAAAGTTATTCTGGATAGGCAAAAGAGAGATACTTCAAGAAGTAGGAGTGATTATAGCGATGAGAGAATTATTTCTGAGACAATTAATTTTGCCAGATATGCAGCTATGGCATCCGCGGTATTAGTAGGTGCTACAGTAAAAATCGTAATAAACGTAGAAGGAGATCCTGCTGTTGCAGCAAACGAGATAATTAACTCCATGCTGTGAATTTTCATGAATTTAGGTATTTTTTACATAATTGGTATTTCTTTCTTACTTAATTTTCTTATGTACATAGAATATAAATTTTATTTATTAAATAAGATGAATATTACAATAGAAAAAATAAGGGAATATGAGGATAGAGTAGTTAAAATTTCTTCTCCTAAAAGAAGAGATAAGACCTTAAAAAAGATATCAAAGGAGGTTGATTATTATACGGCGAAACTAAGAAATTATATGTTTATTCAATCATTAACGCTTATTTTTGTCTACATGGTAGGACTATTTATTATTCTAGATTTTGTAAATGTGCCAATTTATTTTCCTTACAGTATCCCATTAACTGTAACATATAGTGGAAAACACATAATAAGTAGTTTATTCATCTATATATTATCCTTTTTACTATTTACTCCATTATCGTTAAGGAGACCGAAGACTATTTAAAACCTCTGCTCAAATTTTTATATATGCCTAACCCTCATTATCGTTCTACATCTTATAGAAAAATTCATACAAAACTACCCTCTGGAAAATCAACGATACATTACGAAAGAAGAAAAAATAATAGGGCAGTTTGTGCTATATGCAAAAAACCTCTTCAGGGTGTAAAGACAAATTTACTATATAAGTATTCTAAAACTGAAAAAAGACCAGAAAGAATGTATGGAGGTTATATTTGTTATAAATGTCTTGAGAACTTAATCAAGCAAACTTTGAGAGGAAGTTCATGATTATTGTTATAAGCGGTCCTCCAGGTAGTGGAAAGTCTACAGTAGCTAAAATCTTGTCCAAGAATCTATCCTTGAAATATATTTCTGCAGGGCATATATTTAGAGAATTAGCTGAAAAAGAGGGATTAAGCTTATTAGAACTTAATAAAAAAGCTGAAGAAAATTTTGAAATAGATAAGAAAATTGATAGAGAAATTTTTAGAATAGCATCTACTGAAAAGAATATTATTATTGAATCTCATATAGGAGGTTGGTTATTAAAAGATATAGCTGATATTACAGTATATTTAAATGCTAGCATAGAAATTAGAGCTATGCGAATTGCAAAACGTGATAATATTCCTTTTACTAAAGCAATAGAACAAATCATTGAGAGAGAAGAAAGTCATTCTAGAAGATTTTTAGCTTATTATGGTATTGATTTATCAGATTTATCTGTTTTTGATTTAGTTATAAATACAGATAATTTACAACCAGATGAAATCAGTAAAATAATAGAAGCATACCTCAATTTTATGTTAGCAAAAAATATTCATTAATCTCTCTCTTGTTATTAAGAGAGCAATATAATTGAACAAAAATGACGCTCTTAAGTTTCATCGAGAATCTAAATAGTACTATAACTGAAGTGGCATGGAGTATATTTGTATTAGCTTGGGCTGTAGGATGGGCCTTACGAGGATCCCCAATTCCAATTTTCAGAATTAAGAGAGGAGGACAAGACCTCATAGAAGATGCAATAATCGCAGCTTTCTTTTTAGCTATAGGCAGTACTATATTCTATTTCATATCTTATATAGCATCACAGGTGTAAAAAATGTGGAATATATTTGATTTCCTATTTTATGCTCAAATCCTAGCGTCACTCACTTACTCATTAGGAGCATTATTCTATGCCTTACCTATACCAATATACGGTGTAAAGAAATGGGGTCCAAGAATGATAACAGACTCTATTTATATTATAGTGTGGATTACAATATACACAGTTGTTCTAAGCCTTATGCAACAATTATTAAGTCTACTAGGTGCGTCATGGAGTTCTTATTTTCAGTGGTTATATGCAGTGGAGAATTATGATATTATCCAATATGAGATTATAGAGGCAATTGTTAACGCTACGCAGTATGTTTCTGGTACTTTTGCACCTTTTATGCTATTTACTTTTCTCCTGTCTATGGCTACATCATTTATTGAATTTCTCACTATAATCTCTCAAATGATATATCAATATTCTGGATTATTTATAGCCATGGGAATATTATTAATGGCAATACCGTTTAGGATAGGTAGAGCTATAGGTGCCTCATTTATAGCATCTTCAATAATATTCTATATAGGATTACCCTATTTGCCTATTTTCCTTACGCAGTTGGACTTGAATATTCTTAATATTCATCTATCATCGTCTCCTAATATCTCAATAGTATTACAATATGAAATCCCAGAGATTTTTATAGCTAATCTACTCGCACCCACAAGTTATATCATATTATTGAGCGGACTAAGCATTGGTTTAGGAAATACAATAGGAGGTTATGGAAGTAGAGTACCATTTTTAATTGATATAGTGTGATAAAGATGAAAAGCTATGAAGTAGTATCATTCCTCGTATTAATTAACTCAGCAATAGTATACTATTATACAAAAAATATAGAATATTTAATTACAGGAATTTTCTTATCTTTAGCAATACTACTTGGAATAAAATTTATTTTTGAGAAGTTTGTTGCGTAGTAACTCCTTTTTTAGCTTCTTTTTTTACTTCTTTTGTCATAAATAGAGTTGTTCTTTGTCTTCCACCCATTACACATCAATTAAAAATAAATTCCTACTAGCCTTTATATTTTTATGCAAAAATTTGAGTTCTTTGAACACACTGCTGATATAGGTATACGAGCTTACGGAAGAAATTTAAATGAGGCATTTGAAAATGCAGCGGTAGCTGTTTTTGAAGTTATGACTGACACAAGTAAAGTTGAACCCAAAGAAATGAGAGAAGTTAAAATAGATGGATATGATTTGGAGAATTTATTATATAGATGGATTGAGAGCTTATTAGTGTACTACGATTCTGAAATTATGTTATTTAGTAAGTTTTATGTGAATATCGATGAAAAAAACTTAACTCTTGAAGGAAAAGCTTGGGGTGAAAAATTCGACCCAAACAAACATGAAAGAAGAACTGTAGTTAAAGCTATGACTTATCATGAGATGAAAATAGAAAATAAAGGAAATTATTACATTTTAACTTTTGTTGTTGATATTTAATTTTGCTCTACATTCTTCGCAGAAAGATGCTGATTTATTATCTACTTCTGCAATGGAATTACTAAACCTCATTACACATGTAGGATTCGAACAATGGCCTAAACCTAACGTATGGCCTAATTCGTGCGTTACTTCTTTTTTAACTCTCTCTATAAATAGTTCGAAATTACATTTTTTCTTATAAAAATCATTTTTTAATCTTACAAGAAAAACAGTACCAAATTTTTTAGTAGAAAGACCAAAAACAAAATTCAAACCTCTTGCATAAGC
This sequence comes from Sulfurisphaera tokodaii str. 7, assembly GCF_000011205.1. Classification (NCBI taxonomy): domain Archaea; kingdom Thermoproteati; phylum Thermoproteota; class Thermoprotei; order Sulfolobales; family Sulfolobaceae; genus Sulfurisphaera; species Sulfurisphaera tokodaii. Next base: position 419,418 of record NC_003106.2, on the reverse strand, counting down.
ATCTATTTCTCCTATAGCTATAATTGCATCATATGGGAATTTATCAAACTTAGAAGAAACATACTCTAGTATTTTTTCAGCATCATATTGTGATCTTTGCCAATCAAAATAAGATATGTTTATATGTTCTATTTGACTTAATACATCTACATGAAAACCTAGTTGTGAAAGATGATTAGTTATTTCATTAATTACACTTCTATCAATACTAGTTATTTTTACGATAAGTACTCTATACAACAGGAGACACCTTATGTAATAAGTGCCGCCGCGGGGACTTGAACCCCGGACAACCCGGTCACTGCGTGCATCTACTCTTCAGCCGGGCGCTCTCCCGGGCTGAGCTACGGCGGCATTATAATATATGATACATGAATTTAAAGGTTTAATGGTTATTTTTTATATGGGGACCTGGCGACACTCTATTGAGAGACCCTAATTGGGTTCGATGAGATAGGGTCTCCAGAGGTCCCTACAAATAATACAAATTTAAGCAATTGAGAAAAATTCGGAAAAATTACACTCTGTTTAATAATTTATAGGTAACGGAACTAGAACTAAGTAAAGTAAAAACCAAGAAATTAAAAGTGTTAGTAAAACAGAAACTTTATCGCTATTTAGGAATCTTAAGGCGCTAAATTTTTACCAGCTACAGTAGTCTCTGAAATTCAATTATTTGCAAAGTAACGGAATCTTTTTTCGTCTTCTGTCAATTCAACTTTTTTTTTTTAAAAAAAAAGTTGCCAAAGCTTTTAAATGTGAATTGGCAACCACAATACTGTGAGGCGAAATGGCGGATAAACAACGTAGATATAAATTCGGTGAATATATTTTACGTGAGAGGAAAGGTCGGTATTATGTCTATAAGCTGGAAACGATAAACGGTGAGGTAAAAGAGCGTTACGTCGCCCCGTTAATTGACGTCGTTGAGACTTACATAAAATTGAAAGAAAGCGGGAGTGTGGGGGTGTCCCCCACAGTGCGGCCGCCGGGATTTGAACCCGGGATTACCGGCTTGGGAGGCCGGCGTCCTAATCCAGACTAGACGACGGCCGCAACATATATATCTGCTATTGGGAATAAAAATTTTTGATGATGATAAGAGGGTCGAAAGATCGATGATATACGCTGGAAAAACTGATTTTTTAAAACAAGAGTTTTAAATGTTTTGCATATAACAATACTTCTATGATTAGCAGAGAGTTATTAGATAAACCTGCACAAAAGCCTTTTGAATTTGAGGCAGCTTATTATCCACCTAAGTATGCTGGAATAAAGGCGTATACTGTGGATGAATTAATTTCTGGAATTAAAAGAGTAGACGGGCTTTCAATATTCTATCATATCTTTCATCCTCTATTTTCAAGCCATGTAATCCCAGAAGATATGCACAACGATTTTGCGGTATGGATTAGAGATGAAATACATGATTCAAGACTAGCCCAGATAATATCTGATATTGAGGGAAAAGAACCTAGGACAGTAGAAGATGTAAGAGAAGATCTACTTAAAATATTAACAGAAAATAAGGTAAGCGGAAGGGCATCTAGACCATTTTATTTTGTTTCTTGTAATCCCGTTATATTTAAAACTGGAAAAGTTGCTAGAAATTTAGGTGAGTTAATTGATATTATTGCTACTATTTCTATGAGATCAATCGCATATCACTTTATATTTAAAAGAGTAATGGGATATACTACTAAAAATGATTTTTCGATCTGGATAGAGGAGAATTATGGGTTAAAAGAGTTGGCAGATTCCTTATCTTCTATTGATCCACAAACTTATACTGATGAAGAAAAATTAAGAGAAGATTTAATAAGAAAGATTGAAGAGGTGATATTCTCATGATCGAGAAGTACGCTGAAATAATTGGTGAAGATGAGTTAGATAGCATCGTAAAGATAGCTGAAAAGCTAAAGGGAGTATCAGTTCTTCATATTAATTCTACGCCTAGCGGAGGAGGAGTAGCTGAAATACTAAGTAAACTTGTTCCCTTAATGAGAGAATTAGGTATTGAAACGGATTGGAAAGTCATTAGAGGAGATAAAGATTTCTTTACTGTTACAAAGTCCTTTCATAATTCATTACAAAATGGTTTTGGTGAACTTCCTAAAGGAGCATTTGAAATTTATAATAAGTGGCAAGAAATCAATGGGAATGAATTAGATTTAGATTATGATATAATATTTATCCATGATCCTCAGCCTGCTGGACTAATAAAATTCAGAAAAAAGGGAAAATGGATATGGAGATGCCATATTGATATCTCTAACCCCTATGAACCCGTCTGGAACTTTTTAAAACAATATGTTCAACAATATGATAGTATAATAATTTCTTCACCGGTATTTGGGAGGGACGATCTAATAAAACCACAATATATTGTACCACCCTCTATAGATCCACTAAGTATTAAAAATAGACCAATACCCGAAATAACAGTGAGAAGGATCCTTTACAAATTTGATGTAGACCCAGATAGACCAATAATAACTCAAGTCTCAAGATTTGATAGAGCAAAGGATCCTTTAGGTGTGATAAAAACTTATAAGCTAGTGAAGAGACACACCGATGTTCAACTAGTCTATGTAGGGAGTCCTGCCTCTGATGATCCAGAAGGTGAAATAGTGTATAATGAAACCGTTCAAGCAGCTGGTAGTGATAAGGATATTAAACTCTTAATGTTACCTCCAAATAGTGATCTAGAAATTAATGCCTTTCAGAGAGGAGCTACCATTGTTATGCAAAAGTCAATAAAGGAAGGATTTGGTTTAACAGTAAGTGAAGCTTTATGGAAAGAAAAACCAGTAATCGGAGGTAATACAGGTGGTATACCCTTACAAGTAATCAATAATGTGACTGGCTACCTAGTAACTACTCCAGAAGAAGCTGCCCATTATACATTATATTTGTTGAGAAATACGAACATAAGAGAGAGACTTGGAAAAAATGGAAAAGAACATGTCAGAAAGAACTTCCTTATAACAAGAGAATTAAGAGATTATTTAATGGTTGCAAGCTTAACAGGCAGTCAACAAACTCCAACATAGCGATGCAGTAAATGAAAAGTAGAAGTATGATTTTATGAATTAAGGAACTTTAAATTATAAAAGAGGAGTATAAAATTCACTACTACATGATATAATAGCTAACTACTAATAAGGACTTATCCTCAAAATAATATATTATACGACGCCGGGGGCGGGATTTGAACCCGCGCGGGGAGATCCCCACTGGCTAACCTGAAGCTCTCAAGGCCAGCCCCTTAGTCCACTCGGGCACCCCGGCAATTTAATTATATGATTTAATACTATTAATTTTTAACCGCTAAAATGATTGAGTAACCTTTTGCTCTTTTTATTATTTTAACTTCATTAAAATACTTTCCAAATATATCTAGTACATTCTTTTCTCCTTTGTACACAACTACCTCTAAAACACCATTATGTAAAAGTCTCTCATAACTTTGCTGAGCTAACTTTTCAATAAATTCTTTACCGGCCTTAAGAGGAGGATTTGAGTATGCTCCATTTAATTGTATATCAAGATTTTCTAATATATTATTTCTTATTACTATAACTCTATTTTCTAATTTATATCTCTTAACATTTTTTTCAGCCAAATAAACAGCCTTTTTATCAATATCTATCATATAAATTTTGAGATTGGGATTCTTTAAGGCAATATAAATCCCTATTGGTCCGTAGCCGCAACCAATATCTGCTACAACTCCTTCCTCAGGGAGGACTATATTTTCAAGTAACATTCTTGTACCAAGGTCTAATTTCTTTTTAGAAAAAACACCATAACTACTTATCAATGATAAAGGTATACCATTTACTACATCATTAACAACAAATTCATCCATGTTTCTTCCACGATCTAGGATATATATCACGAGGCATAAGAACTCTTTTAGGCTTAACTACTATTCCTTTTTTCATATCTACTAATTTTTGAGAATCTACATCAGCTTCACCTATAGCTACTAGCTCTCCTTTTAGTGTTAATATCGCTACAGTATCCTTTACCCTAAACCTTTGATAAGCTACTATTCCAGGTGCTGTAAGCATTGCACCATAAGATATGGCATCAACAGCATTATCATCAATTAATATTTTAGGCATACCACAAGTAGCATATTCCATAGGTAATAATATTTTTCTTAAATCACTCTCATCTTTACAGTTTTTCCACATATAAAGAGCTTCTGAAATCTCTTGTAATGTAACTAAGTTTTTCTCTGTAAATATCCCAGATCTAATTCTCCTTAGTTCTCTCATATGTGCACCGCAACCTAATATTACTCCAATATCATGACATAATTTTCTCATATATGTGCCAGGATCAGAGGATATCCTAAGTAAAATAAATCTCTTATCCGTATCAAGTATCTCTATATCATAAATTTTCTTTTTTCTTGTTCTTCTCTTCACTGAGGATCTTACGGGTGGTTTCTGATATATTATACCTATAAATTTTGAAATTATTTGTTTAAGTTCATCTATATTAAAATCACAATGTACTTGCATTAAGCATACATATTCTTTCCCAGAAGAACTAATATATGACATTAGTTTTGTTGCATTTTCTAACCCAATTGGTAATACTCCAGTTACTTTAGGGTCTCCCCGCCTGAGGGTTTAACCCTCAAGGCTCTAGGGTCCCCCCATGACCAGCCTTTGAAACCTTAAACATTTGTTTTATCCAATAAGCTACTTCATGACTTGTAGGTCCAGGTGGTTTATCAGCGTTAATAATTGAGTTTTTTATTAAAACTTCTATGGGTCTTTTATCAGCAAAGTAACCATATTTTTCATTAGTATAGGAATCTTGTATAATATTCCAGTTATTACTATAATTACAAAAAGAATCTATTTTATAAATAAAATCATATATTTCCATATTAAATCACAGGAATTTTTGGCTTAACATCTTGTTTCATAAATTCTATAAGACCCGCTTCTTCTAATTTTTTCTTAACTTCATCATCACTTGCTCCCTTATTTATATCTATCTTTTTATCTGTAGGTTCTAAATGAAGTATATTTACTCTTCTTCTTTTAACTTTATTAACATCTTTAGGACCAGTTACTAGGACAAAATTTTCATCTATTATGTCTACAATAACACATTTTTTACCTGCTTCTCTTCCTCTTGTTTTTACACATATTCTTCCTATTTCTATCGCAGGCATACCTACTACCTAATGAAAAAACGTATTCATAAAAATTTAAACTTAGTGCCAGTATTTTCGAGTCCTTATAAACCTTCTCTCTAGATCTAAAAGCGCTTCATAATACTTATCTTCTCCTTCTCTCAATTTTTCTAACGCTTTACTAATATTAGTAACACCTACTCCAGGAGCAGAAAGACCTATTGCTACATATTTATTATAGTAAGAATAAAACGATGAAATTCTCTTCAATTCCTCTAGTTTTTTTAGTTCTTTTTTACTTAATTTTTCACCTTTTATTGCTTTTTTAACTATTTGAATACTTTCATTATCTTGCAAATCAACAACTGTCAAAAATACAGAACCACATTTTGGACATCTAGGAGGGACCTGACTCACATTAAAATTGCTATTCCATCCACAAACCATACAGATAAGTTTTACCTCTTTTGATAATAATTTTCTCTTATAAACCTCTAGCATAATTGGTTTATCTTCACTAGAACGGAAAACTAAAAGTTTATCTAAAAATTCTTTAGCTAGAGGTGAAAAACTGGGTACTTCTAATATTTTCCAGCTTACTTTTCTTAGTTCGTTTGATAAGATACTTAAATCATAGTTCTTAACAATAAGCTCCTTAACTGCCTCTTCTCCAACTATAGTATCTATAAATGGTCTCAATAATGTAGAAGAAATATCAATATCTTTACCCTTATCAATAACTCCAAATCTTTCTGCTTCAACTAATAATTTCCATTTAAATTGAGGACTTTCTTTTATTGCTATTTTTAATAATTCTTCCAAATCTTTTTCTTGTAATGAATTTATCATATTTACAATTTTTATAATATCATCTTTATATATTGGTATTACGGTTGCTATAGCTATGTGATACGAATCAGACCTATAGTTAGCTTTTATTCCTTTTAATCGAGAAAGTAAAGCAGAAATTATTGCGCCTAATGTATTATTTCCTCTGGTTCCAAAAGCTGAGTGAATTACAATTAGGTCATGATTTATTTCAACCAAAATCTCTTTATCTGATGGCAAAGGATATCCTCTTTTTAATTGATTATCTACTAGATCTCTTAATTTATTAAATGTATCTTTAGGTAAATCTATTTCTTCGCCTTTCGCTATTCTGTTTATGTACTCATATACTTTTAACGCAACCTCCTTTTCTACTGGGATCGATTCTCCAAACCAGCTAGGTAAAATACCACTTTTTAATTGTGCTTGTTCAACATATACTTTTCCGTCTTCAATAGTAACTACTTTCCAAAGTTTCCCGCCTAAAACAAATACTGTATTTTCATCTAGCGCAGAAATAAATTCTTCATCCAGAGTACCTATCTTAGAGTTAGTTACATGATCTATAACCAAGTAATCTCTTAATGAGTCAGGTATCATATTAGTTTCATAATAATACTTCCAAAGCCTGAAAGAAGGAGATATCCTATCTTTCTCCCTTTTTATAATTTTAGCAGATTCTAATATATCAAGTATTTCAGTAAATTCTTCTTCTGTCAGATCACTAAATAGGAAAACACTTCTTATTATATCAAATATCTCTTTAGGATTACTATATCCTTCCAATACCATACCTGCTATTTCGTGAGCAATTACATCATAAGGCTTATATTCTATTAGTGGTTTTTCAAGGTATCCTTCCTTCAATTTATCTACAATGGCCTTACATTCTAATATATCATATATATCATTTGATGGTATTATATAGCCTTTAGATAATTTATTCACAGAGTGTCCGCTTCTCCCAATTCTCTGAACTAGCCGTATTACTTGTCTTGGAGACATGTATTGTATTACAACATTAATTTTACCTATATCTATTCCTAACTCTAAACTAGATGTAGCTACTAAAGCATCAATGTTACCTTCTCTAAAGTCTTTTTCAGCTTCAACTCTTACGTCTCGAGATAATGAGCCATGATGGGTCAAAATTTTAAGCTGTGTTATTTTAGAAAGTTCATTGGCCAAGAATTCTGTTGTTTCTCTAACATTTGTAAAAATTAAAACAGGCTTCTCGTTTTTAACGATTTCTTCTATCTTTTTGAATCTTGCTATTATCTCTGGATTTAATCCTAACTTAACGGATAAATCGACATATTCCTTTTTTAGTTCTGGGATTGTTAATGAAATATCAATATCTTTTCTAGTATCAATTTTTGCTACTTCTACTTCTTCTCCTAAATACTTTTTTGCTATTTCTATATTTCCAATAGTTGCAGACAAACCTATAAACTGTATTCGATTCTTACTTATTCTTTTTAAACGTTCTAAAACAATTAATAATTCATATCCCCTTTTTTCATCTAACATTTCTTGGAGTTCATCAATTATAATCCATTTCAAATTTTCAAATAATTTTCTATATTTTTCATTTATTACTAGATATAATAAAGTTTCAGGGGTTGTTAAAAGGAGTTGTGGGGGATCAAGGAGTACTCTTCTACGTTCACTTTCAGTTGAATCACCATGTCTTACTCTAACCTTAATACCTAATTTTTCTCCTATCTTCTTTAATCTTAACTCAATATCTCTGTTTAACGCTCTTAATGGGGTAATATATAACGCTGATACAGGGACCGAATTTTCGGTATAAATCTTATAAAACACCGGAAAAACAGCTGCCTCGGTTTTTCCATAGCCTGTAGGTGCTATAACTAAAGTATTTTTACCCTTTAGAATTATAGGGATAGCTACTTTTTGTATTGGAGTAAGACTCGTATATCCTAATTCCCTAAGTTTATTTACAAAATCGTGAGAAACACTTATCATTTAGCTAATAATACTAAGATTTTGGGTTTAATATAAGTGAAGTCTTACATTATATTCCTTTCAGTCCTCATTTTAGAGACTATAATTCTTTATTTTATCAGTATAACACAGAATTCATTATATTCTATAGCTATAACTGCGTTAGTAATAGTTATTAATGGTGTAATATCATTTATCTTATTTAATTCTGTATTATTATCTATTATTTCATTACCATCGTTTTTCTCTATTTATAGTATAATTAACAGATTAAATTTTTATGAGACATTATTACTAATTAGCTATTATTCTGAATACTATCTAGTAGTTACATTAGTTGCGTTCTTTATTTACTCTTTCGTAAAACGAAATTTTTATGATTTCCTAATTGATGAACTCAAAAAAGTGAAATTTAGCTTCTCACCTTTAAAATTTGTAATAGGCATTAGCTTATCATTAGTCCTCTATTGGGTATTATTCTTTAATCCTCTCTTCTTATTAGGAAGCCTTTTAGATTCCATAATAATCTCGTTCTACGGATTTTATTACGAATTACCCTTAATAACATTTAATTGGATTACATTACCTTACTTAATTTTCCCTAAAACGTATAGTTTGTCTAACAAAGGAGTCCTAGTGGGAAAAATAATTGGAAAAATAGGTAAGGGGAGTTCAATAGATAACGCATTTTATACCTCAAATTCTACGTATAAATGGATTAGAACTGATGGAATATATTACTTGGATTTTAATTCTAGTAAAAATTATAATGTGATAATTATAGGTACTAGTGGAGTAGGAAAATCAACTTTAGCAAAAAAGATTGTGAATTCATTAAACATATCTTACTTAGTTTTCGATTTACATGGCGAATACGAAGTTCAAGGAGCAAAGAAAATTGATGCCTCTAAAGTAACAATAAATCCATTAAGTTTATTTGGTAGAAGTCCAAAAGAAAGGGCCTTAGAAATTTCATTGATGATAAAAAGTCTTTTTAATCTAGGTAATTTACAAACTATCGAACTAACAAACTTAATTATTGAAGCTTATGCAGAAAAAGGAATAGATGAAAATGATAGTGAGACATGGAATTTATCTCCACCAACTTTCAGGGATATTTTAATTCTTTTGGAAAAAAAGAAAAAACTAGCTACTACAAGTCAAGATATAATAAAATATCAATCAATAGAACCTTATATTCAGTTTCTATCATCATCAATCTTCAATAATTCAAATGTGAATATTTCAGAGATTTTGGAAAATAATCTAATTATAGATTTTTCTAAAATACCAACTAATGAGATAAAATATGTTTTAATAGAAACGTTATTAAAATCTATTCAAAATACAATGTATATTTCTGGTATATCGAATTTAAAGAAAATAATTATTATAGATGAAGCCCCTTTTATATTATCTAAAGAATCCGGTAAACAGATATTAGAAAGATTATTTGCGGAAGGAAGAAAATTTGGATTTGGATTTATAATAATTTCCCAAACTAGTGAATACATTAAGGAACTACTTGCTAATACAAGTTACTTTTTTATATTTAACTTAGTTGAGCCCAAAGAATTAGACTATGCGAGTAAACTGCTTGGAGGTTCCGATACTCAATTGTATGCTGCAATTTATGAAACATTACAAAAACTACCAAGGGGATATTGCGTGACTAGAGATTTATTAAGGGGTGAAATATATCTACTAAACTTGACATAAAGGGGGATTATAATGTTTGATGAGGAAGAGAATGAGAAAGAGAATGAAGAAGAGGAAGAATCCACTGAAGCTGAAAGCGAAGAGGAATTTACACAAAAAGAAGAAGAGCATGAGGAGAAAGTAGAAGCTGAAAGCGAAGAAGAAGAACTACCAGCACTAAGTGTAGCCGACATAGAATTATTAATGAAAAATACTGAAATATGGGACAATTTACTTAATGGGAAAATAAGCATTGAAGAAGCAAAGAAAATGTTTAAAGAATTAGCCTCTCATTATTCTTCCTCTGATAAGAAGAAAAGGAAGAAAGTAGCAAAAAAGACTAAAAAAGTAAAAGAACAAAAAACAAATGAGGAAGAATGATTAAGGCTACATATTCAAGTGCGAAAGATTTTTACTCCTTGTTATCTGGTCTGCTTAAGGTTACAGATGAAATAATTTTAAACTTTACTGAAGACAGTATTTTTTCAAGATATCTGACAGATGATAAAGTACTCATGGTTATATTTAAAATTCCAAAAGAATACCTAGAAGATTATACGATTGACAAACCACTTGGAATTAAAATTAATATAAATGATTTGAAGAAAATTCTTGGAAAGGCTAAATCTAAAAGTGCAACAGTTACTTTAGAAGAGACTGAGGCTGGCCTAAAAGTTACTGTTAGAGATGAGAAAACAGGGACTAGAAGCAATATCTATATAAAAGGAGAAAAAACTTCAATAGACCAATTAACAGAACCTAAGGTAAACCTAAGTGTTACATTTACAACTGATGGAGATGTATTAAAGGATATTGCTAGAGATTTAAGCTTAGTAGGTGAAGAGGTTGAAATATCTGCAGATGAAAACACTGTTACCCTCTCCACAGAAGAGGCTGGTAGAACATACAAGTCTTTGCTAAAACAAGATAAGCCCCTCAAATCCTTAAATGTAGAATCTCCATCGAAAGCAGTATATAGCATAGAAGTTCTAAAAGATGTATTTAAAGTAACTTCTATATCTCAAAATGTAACTGTAGGATTTGGAAATAACATACCTATGAAAATTGAAGTACCTACAGATTCTGGTGGTCAACTTATATTCTGGATAGCACCAAGACTATAGATGCCATTATCCGAAGCTCTTTTAATTATTGCAACAAACTTATCGTTTGCCCTAAAAATTTCATCCCCTCTTATTAAAACTGGATATGTTTTATTACCTTCTTTTATTGCAAAATCAAGTTGAAGATACTTATATGCATTAACAGTAGCTGAAGATAAAATATCTCTTGCATAGTTAGATCCTGGTTTCTGTATTCTAGTGATAAGAAGAGCTAATTCTAAGTCTTTCCACAGATTTGGTGAAATCCAGCTTCCATTATCACTTCCATAAAAAACAGTAACTCCAACATCGTAGGCTGCAGAAATATTAGGAATACCTACACCAAACCATAAATTACTTCTAGGACAAACAACTAAAGGAATTTTTTCATTTTTCAAGATATTAAATTCATTTATACTAAAATGAGTTCCATGGATTATGAGATTAGGAGAATAACTTATAATTAATTCTTTTAGGTCATCTCTTAAATATTGTTTTTTCGTCTCAGCAAAATGAACGGCTCTAATCTTTGTAGCAAAGTGATTTTTAATAACATTTAATTCTTTGCTAGAATGATAATTAGGACTAGGCAATCCATATCCTTCTGCAACTTTTGCTAGCTCTTCTAGTTCCTTCTTATCAAATTTATCCAATCTACCAAGAGAGAAATAATGAATATTTGCTAAATCTACAGATTTTTTAGCTTTTAACACACCTTCTACTCCTTCTTCTCTGAAATCCAATATTCCTATTATACCAAAATTAATAGATTTTCTAATAAATTCTCTAATTCCTTCACTAACCCTATTTTTATATAACTTGAAATATTTATATTTTTCACTATTAGGATCTCCTACTAATTCGTTAATAGGTTTATCAATTCCTATTTCTGGGAAAGTAAAATCTCCGCTATGTGTATGAAAATTTATAAGAGGCGGAACAAGTATGAATTCTTTAAAATTTTTAGCAGAAGAATCATAACCATTACCGATATGTAAAATTCTCTTATTATCATCTATTTCAATATTAACTCTTTCTTTATATTCTAGTTCCTCTCCAGATAAAATAGCACCTAAATTAATTTTTAGAGTCGACAATTTCGATCTTCCTATCCCTATATATTCTTATAATATGTAATGCCTCAGCGGCATTCTTTAGAGCCTCTCTCGGATTATTACCTATTCCTATACCTACTTTCATATTCGGGAAAGAATTCGCTAATTCTATTACTTTATTAATATTGTCAACCCCTAAGAAGATTCCTATATTATCACCACCAAAATAATAAGCTAAACCACCAAGTTCCATTGCATAGTTAAATAACTTATTATATATTTTATAAACTTCTAGGTAAGCATCAAACAAAAATCTTTTCCTAGAAAATCCATCTAGATCAAAATGAGCCACAAGCACTTTTTCATCTTTGGCTAATAAGATATTATCCATATTAATGGAACAATTTCTTTCTGCATCTAGTAAAGTTTTACCATATCCAAAACATATATCTATTGGAACTGGTGAAAGTTCTTTTATTTTAGTTAAAATATAATCATTTTTTCCAATTAAGACACCATCCAGTAACATTATATAACTATCATATCTGTATGTTATTATAAATGAATTTATTTCTGCCGCTATTTCATTAAGTCTAGATAAAAAACCGTGCTGAAAATTTTGAATTTTCCACTCTCTATCATACCCTAGACTCTCAGTCCATTCTTTATAGTCTACTAAATTTATTTGCATAATTTTCATTCAATTACCACCATTTCCTCATTTAATGTTTGTATTTTTCTTAGTTCTCTTAACCTCTTAGCCAATTTTATTGCAGCCTCAACAGCTCTTGTGGAATACTCCTCTATTCTTTCCACCGCTTGCTCATGCGTAACTCCGTGACCTATAATACCCAAGGTTACAGGCTTTCCATATTCTACTGATAAATCTAATATTTTTCTTGCAGTTTGAGTAGCTACTATTTCATCATGTTTTGTTTCGCCTTTTATTACTGCACCTAAAGTAACAACAGCATCTATATCATCTCTTTTTAGTAGCTCTTTCACAGCTATTGCCATATCATAGCTACCTGGAACTTTAAATACAACCTTTACATTTGCACCAAGGAACTTAGCATGAGCTATTGCTCTTTGTAACATCAGATACGTTATATCGTAATTAAATTCAGCAACTACTATAGCTAAGTTAATCGATTGGTCCGGCATTTTCATACCCCTGTCTTAATCCTTTCCCCGCATAAGGAGTTAGTGCATTTCTTCCATCTCTCACTAGCATAACTAGATTTTTTGCATGCTTAGTTACCCTATCTATTGCTAAATCTTTTAGTTTTTCTTCATCATTTACTTCATCTTCATGAACTGTAACATCAATTATATGCTTAGAAGTTAGTACTTGTGTGATTATTAAACCTATGCTTGTTGCAAGATAACTGTATTTATCTAACATTGATTTCCCCACCCAACCAAGAGTTATTACACCATCACAGCCTTCATCCAATAGTCTCTTTGCAGCAACTGGCATATCTTTTATCCCAGGAACAGTATATCTAATTATTTCTGCATCAGGATCTTCTGCTCTTATAACTTTTATTGCTATACTTCCCATATCTATTCTCGAGAATGTTGTATCTACTACTCCGTATTTTCTCATATTAGAACCTCCTTTAAGATTTCTTTTCCCTCTATAAATAAAAATCCATTATACCTTGCGTATCTTAATGCTTTCTCTTTACTAAGACTTGATCCATCGTCCAACATTTCAGCTATAACAGCACTTTTTTCTAAATTTACATACTCAAGTAAAGATATACTTAATTCAGTATGTCCTCTCCTATATCTTATTCCCCTAGATAACAATACAGGCACATGACCCGGTGAGTAGAATTCGGTTTCAAATTTTTCCTTAGCTATTTTTTCATCCTCATTAAGTAAAGAGATAATGTTATGAAGTTCGGATATAGTTTTTGCTCTATCAATATCATTTATTCCCGTCTTTGTATCTATATGGTTTAACCAAATAGAAAAGGCTGGTTCGTCACCGTATGAGGGTTTTTTAGCTAAATAAGGATATTTTTCCCTCACTATATTAGCCATAAAGTCTAATCCTAACTTTTGTCCATATTCTTTAGATGTTACATAACATATTAACCCTCCTGCATCTTTCCTTAATAAGTTAATGCTTTTCCATGATATCTTCCCAGCATAAAACATCATATCAACTTCTTCTTCTCTACCATCAAAATCATAGATTAGTATAGGCAATCCACTCTCAAGGTTTTTCCTAATCTCAGACTTTTGAATCATCAGATAGAATTTTAATCAAAAATATAAAAGCGTATGTACTAATGGCCTTTATATCTTTTCAATGTAATAAATACGATTACTGAAATTAGTAATATTAGTATATATAAAATGTACATCAAATTATATTTAGAGAAAGAATTACTATTAGATATAAAGTTACTGATATCAGTACGAGTATCATTTATATAACTTACATTTCCAACAATTTTTATATATTGTCCTTTAGAAGATAATATAAATATAGTCATATTACTTACATATAAATAATTAATTTCTATCAAAGTTATTTTCTTAGAAGAGTTATATACAATTATAGGTACAAAGATCTCAGAATTGTTACTAAATGATATATTTAAAAAAGAGCTATTATGTATGTAAACATAAATATAAGGAGAGTAAGTTAAATTAAAACTTATATTAATTTCTAGAGGAGTCTTCTGATAAGTTTGTATTATATAAATGTTTAACTCACAATTAGTTGATGGTAATACATAAGTATATCGGCTTGTTAATGTAAAGGAATATGATACTAAAGATGTTAGGACTAGTAAAATCAAACACATATTTATTAAGGTTTTAGAGATATTAATATTAGTCATGTCTACCTATCCCCAAGGATATCCTAATCCATATAACTGGAAAATGATACTGATCTCACAAGCACTAATGATTTTAATGTCTTTTGTATTATCACTATATCCTCAATATTTCCTCCCCGTTTATATTCTTTATATCATAGTAATTCTCGGAATTACTAGCGTTATGACAATGAGAAGTAATCCTATACTTAGTGAAAGAAAATATTTATCAGATATATCGAACTCAAGAACCCTTTTTGAGGAGAAAAAAGCAGGAGAACTTGTCCAGAAAGATGAAGAATATATGAAGAAAATGCAAGAGTTTGCTATGGCTAGTTTCAAATCCTTTATGTATATGATAATATATATTATTGCAATATTTGTGTTTTATGATGAAGTTTTGCTTAAAATAGTTGGAAGTATATCTGGATATGAAAGACTCTTAGTATACATTATTTATTTTGAAGCATTATTCTTGTTCAATATGTTCGTGTATAGAAGATTAGTAAAATTCCAAGCTATGGAAGTAATGGCACCACAAAGTTATAAAATTACAGAAAAGGGTATATTATCAACGGATAAAAGTGGAATATTTTTACACTCTAGGCATCTAGTTAATGCAGAGATAAAAGAAAATAGAGAAAAGAGATATATAGAAATTCATTCTCAAACATCTAAATTGCCATACAGAATTAGACTATACACCACAGAAATAGATAGGTTATTAGAAGTACTAGATAGAGTAAAGAAACTTGAATTAAAAAGACAACAATCCTCTAGCACTTGAAAAATGAAAATGAGAATAAGACGCTAATGTATTATAGACAATGGCTCCATCTTTGTTTTCCCATATTCCTTTCCCTATTCTATTTTTCATAGAGAATTTTACATCGTTACCTAAATTAATAGCTTTAGATACATGAAATTCGTGACCTCTAAGAACCTCTCCTTTCCTTCCTAGTATATTATCTGATAAAACATCTAGCTCCGTATAACCAATCGTGAGTTTGTCCTTAGCCTTAATGCTAATATCAAACAAATTAACCATTTTATAGCTTTTATCAGCTATAATTTCTTTCGATAAATACATTAGACCCCCACACTCTGCCAAAATTTTTGTACCTTTTTCGGCTTCTTTTTTAATCCATCTTATGGTACTACTAGATTTCTCAAGTTCATTTAGATGTAATTCTGGATAGCCGCCACCAACATAAATTAAACTTGGATTATCAATTTTTTCATTTAATAAAGGACTGAAAAATTCTATTTGATATTTATATCTTAATAAATCTATATTTTCTGAATAATAAAAATTAAATGCTGAATCATATGCTATTGCAGCTATTCCTTTTTTAGTATCTAATTCATCATTAGATATAGCCTCATCTACTTCCTGTAATTCTTCTGCTGAGTTAGCAATTTCAATAATTTTATCTATGTCAACAGACTCTTCTATAGCTTTAGATACGGATTGTAAAACATTTTCAGTCTCTTTGAAATCCTCAGTTGTAAAAAGCCCTAAATGCCGTGAAGGGACAGAGAAATTTCTATCGTATTTTATATAACCTAAAACTTGAACTTCTTTTATAGAACTCTTACAGTAATTATAATGCGTTTCAGACCCTATTTGATTGAAAATTACTCCTCTAATTCTTGCGTTTCTATAATCTTTTAATCCTTTTACTATAGCTCCTACAGTACTACTAACGTTACTACAGTTTACTACTAGAATTATCGGGGTCTTAGTAACTTCAGAAAGTTCATAAGTGCTATAATTCACGTTAATTCCATCATATAATCCCATTACTCCCTCAATTATTCCAATATCATAGCCTTTCCCATATCTTATTAAACTCTTCTTTACTCCCTCAATTCCCATTAACCATAAGTCTAAATTAATCGAAGGAACTCTAGCAGCTAGTGTATGATATTTTGGATCAATAAAATCTGGTCCTGCCTTAAAGCCCCTCACTTTCATTTTCCTAGATAAAACTCTCATTAGGGCAGAGGATATTATTGTTTTGCCCGAGTTACTTCTATCTGAAGAAATGATTATACGAGGAAACCTCATAAGAAAAAATAAGAAACTGATTAGATTAAATAAATATGGGATAGTAAATGCATATAGTTTACGATGACGTAAGGGATCTGAAGGCTATTATTCAGGCTTTGCTTAAATTGGTTGACGAGGCTCTGTTTGACATAAAACCTGAAGGAATACAACTTGTAGCTATAGATAAAGCTCATATTTCTTTAATAAAAATAGAACTTCCTAAAGAAATGTTTAAAGAATATGATGTACCAGAAGAATTCAAGTTTGGATTTAATACACAATATATGAGCAAACTTTTAAAGGCAGCTAAAAGAAAAGAGGAGATAATTATAGATGCAGATTCTCCAGAAGTTGTAAAGCTCACTTTAAGTGGTGCATTAAATAGGGTATTTAACGTAAATAACATAGAAGTATTGCCACCAGAGGTACCCGAAGTCAATTTAGAATTTGATATTAAAGCCACAATTAATGCCAGTGGTTTAAAGAATGCAATAGGCGAAATAGCCGAAGTAGCAGATACACTATTAATTTCAGGTAACGAAGAAAAGGTTGTAGTTAAGGGTGAAGGCGAAAATAAAGTAGAAGTAGAATTCTCAAAAGATACAGGAAGTCTTGCAGACATAGAATTTAATAAGGAATCTTCTTCTGCATATGACGTCGAATATCTAAATGATATTATATCTCTTACGAAGCTATCAGATTACGTCAAGGTAGCATTTGCGGATCAAAAACCTATGCAGTTGGAATTCAACATGGAAGGAGGGGGGAAAGTTACTTATTTGCTTGCCCCCAAATTATCCTGATGAGAATAGAAACAGCACTAATCGGGAGCTATCCTAAACCAGTGAGAATCGCTAAAATAATTTCAAAGAAAAATAATGGAAAAATATCTGAGGAGAAATATCTGGAGCAAATATTCAATTTTATGAGTAATTTTTTTGAGATGATGAAATCCTTTAATGTTGATTTTACTACAGACAGTATGATAGAGTGGGATGATATTGCAGACTTAACATATTCTTTCCTTACCAATGTTAAAAAGGGAAGTCTAACGAGATTTTTTGACAATAACTTCTACTATAGACAAATTGTAATAAATGAAAAACTGAAGTACAAAGAGGATAATACATACATTAAATATTTTGAAAAAGCTAAAGAGCTTTCAAAAAGTTATAATTTTAAACTTAAAGCAGTAATTTTAGGACCATTAACTTTTCTTAAACTTTCTGAAAATCAATACTACAAAAACGAAGAAGAGTTAATGAAGGACTATGCTCTAATAGTAAACTCACTACTGAAGAACATAAAAAGCGATGTAGTAGAAATTCACGAACCCTCAATTTTCCAAAAAGGAATAAAGAAGGACTTATTGAACACTCTTCCAGAAATTTACAATACAATGCTAGAAAATATAAACAATGAAATACATTTATTAACTTATTTTGATATAAATTTTGATAGATTAGAAAATTATATGAAATTGCCAGCAACTATTTATGGATTTGACGTGACTGAAAGCAATAAAAATAAGCTTGGTAGGCTGTATCAATTCCTAAAAGGAAAGCAAGTATATTTTGGAATCCTAGATTCAAGGACAACAAAAATGGAAAAAATTGTTACAATTAAAAGAATAGTTTCTACTGCATCCGAAAAAGGAATAGAAAGGTTAATTTTAGGTAACTCCTCCTTTAATGATTTTATACCAGAAATAATAGTTCAGAAAAAATTTAAATTATTACAAAAAGCAAAGGAGATGATCTTAAATGGATGAATTACCAATTCTTCCAACAACAGTTATAGGTAGTTATCCTAGACCGAAATGGTTAAGAGAAGCAATACGATTACATAAAGCCGGAAAAATTTCTGATGAAGATTTACAAGAAGCTTTTGATGATGCAGTAGTTACAGTATTACATGATCACGAGATAGCTGGAGTTGATGTACCCACTGATGGAGAAATGAGAAGAGATGAAATGGTAGAATTTTTCGCAGAAAGATTAGCCGGATTTAAATTCTATGGACCAGTTAGAGTATGGGGGACTAATTATTATAGAAAACCATCCGTAGTAAGCAAAGTTGAGTATATTAAGCCTATGCTAGTTGATGAATTTTTGTTCGCTAAATCTGTATCCTATACTGAAAATCTAAAGATTACTATCACCGGACCATACACAATAGCTGAATGGTCATATAATGAATACTATAAAAGTAAAAAGGACTTAGCGTTTGATCTGGCTAAGGTAATTAATAGTGAAATGAAAAAGTTAGTAGAAGCTGGTGCAAAAATTATTCAAGTAGATGAACCAGCTATCCATACTCATAAAAATGAAGTTGAATGGGCTATAGAAGCTGTAAATGAGTCCATAAAGGGAATTAACGTTAAAGTTGTAATGCATGTATGTTATGGCGAATATAGTTATTTAGAGCCTTACTTAGATAAATTAAATGTTGATCAAATTAATTTGGCATTAAAGAATTATAACTATGAACCAGTAAAACTGTTTAAAAAATGGGATAGAGAAATTGGAGTAGGAGTTATAGATGTTCATAATAAAAGAATAGAAACACCAGAGGAAGTTGCCAATGACTTAAAAATGTTACTAGATTACTTTAAACCAGAAATGATATGGGTAAATCCAGATTGTGGATTAAAGCTTTTACCGAGAAAAATTGCATTCCAAAAACTACTCAACATGGTTAAGGGAACGAAAATTGTAAGAGAAGAACTTAAAAATAAAGGTTATAATAGTACTTCACTAAAGCCTTTGGTAAATAGGTGAATTAGAGTGAATAAGAAACGTCCTAATGGTAAGTCACATTCTACAAGGCCAGTTAGAAGTGGAGCACCTAAGTGGGTTAGGTTTACTAGAGAAGAAGTAGAATTATTAGTAGAAGAATTAGCCAAAAAAGGTTATTCACCTAGTATGATAGGTATAATTTTAAGAGATCAGTACGGTATTCCTCTAGTAAAACAAATTACTGGAAAAAAACTCACTAAAATCCTAGAAGAAAAAGGGCTTGCTCCAAAAATACCCGAAGACTTGTTTAATTTAATTAGAAAAGCAGCGAACGTAAGGAGACACTTGTTTGAACATCCTAAGGATAAGAGGGCTAAAAAAGGATTAGAAGAAATAGAATCTAAAATTAGAAGACTTGCGGATTACTATAAGAGAATAGGTAAATTGCCTAAAGAATGGAAATATGAGCCAGAGAAAGCAGAGCTATTAGCTTCTGGTGCTGCTTCTTAAAACTTCTTCAACTCTTTCTTTTAAAATTTCTGCGATCCTTTCATCAACACCTATAGGTTCTGCAATCATAATTTTTACACCTTTTATTTCTTCTAATTGTTTTGGTATATCTCTTTTAAAGTGAGTACCAGCTGCAAATAGTAAGGGAACTACAATAATTGTATCTACACCATTACTAGCTAATTTCTTTGCAGCTTCTGTTATACTAGGTTGATTAAATTCTATAAAGCCATATTCAACTAAATCAAAATATTTTCTCAAAAGATTGGCGTATTGAATTGCAACATCTTGCCATTCTTTAATTTTACTACCGTGTAGAACTAATAATACTCCATACATACGTATTTTATGTACTTCGATTTTAAATACTTGTATTCTAATTTACCTTACCAAGGGATATTAACTTGCCAGACTTTAAAATTGTTATATCTGATCCACAAACAAAAGAATCTAAAATAAAGAAAGTAAAAGTAAAAGTATCTGATCAAATTCAATCAATTCAAGGAGAAAAAGAAGGAAAAGCTTTGCCCATTGCGAAAATAAATCAGAAGTTAAAGGAGGAATTAGGTTTAGATACTTTACTAACATTACAAACAATAAAACAAGAAGGAGACAAAAAAGTGAAAGTAAAAACCCATTTTAAAATAGAAATTGACAATAATGTTCCCTCTGACGAAGTTTGGATTGCAGCTAGCATAGCAGAAAAATATGGAGCTAATGAGTTTGAAGCAGAAGCTTATAGGACTAAATCTTTTCAATTATCTATAGATCAATCAAAATTAAGCAATATTATAGGAGCAAAAATTGGTGATGTAATAGAATTAAATGTGTCTGGAATACCTCTAAAAGTAAAGATAACTGGTGGATCTGATAATTCTGGTTTCCCAATGAGATATGATGTTCCAGGTGGAGCCAAAAGAAAGCTATTATTAAGTGGACCTCCAGGTTTCTATCCAGAAGAAGACGGAATGAGAAGAAAAAAAACTGTTAGAGGAAATATGATTACACAAGATATAGTTCAGATTAACACTATAATTATTAGGTGATTATGCTTTTGTCTTGGCCACAAGTTCAACCAGAAGTTAACATAGGTGTAGTTGGCCATGTAGATCATGGTAAAACTACATTAGTCCAAGCGATTACTGGAGTTTGGACTTCAAAGCATAGTGAAGAATTAAAGAGAGGTATGACGATAAAACTTGGATATGCAGAAGCTAGTATAGGTGTATGCCCCAACTGTAACAAGCCAGAAGCATATGTTACAGAATACTCTTGCAATCAGTGTGGAAGTGACGAAAAACCACAATTTCTTAGGAAAGTATCTTTTATTGATGCACCAGGGCACGAAATTTTAATGGCTACAATGTTATCTGGAGCAGCACTTATGGATGGCGCGTTACTTGTTGTAGCAGCTAATGAACCTTTTCCTCAACCACAAACAAGAGAGCATTTTGTTGCTTTAGGCATTGTTAATATAAAAAATTTAATTATAGTACAAAATAAGGTAGACGTAGTAAGCAAAGAAGAAGCGTTAAAACAGTATAAGCAAATAAAAGAATTTCTAAAGGGTACCTGGGCTGAAGACGCTCCAATAATTCCAGTCAGTGCGTTGCATAAAATTAATATCGATGCGTTAATAGAAGGAATTCAAAAGTATATCCCAACTCCTCAGAGAGATCTTAGCAAAGATCCAATCATGTTAGTTATTAGAAGTTTTGATGTAAATAAGCCTGGGACTCCTTATAATGAACTGAAAGGAGGAGTAATTGGAGGTAGTATTATTCAAGGAAAACTAGAAATAGGAGACGAGATAAAAATCTTACCAGGATTAAGGCATGAAAAACCTGGCGGTAAAGTAGAGTATGAACCGCTTTACACAACAATTACTTCTATTCGCTTTTCTGATTTAGAAGTAAAAGAGGCTAAACCGGGTGGTTTAGTAGCTTTAGGAACTGAATTAGATCCTTCCTATGTTAAGGCTGATAGTTTAGTTGGTAGTGTAGTAGTTAAATCGAGTAACAAAAATGTTTCTGTTTTATGGAATTTAAAAATTGAAAACTATCAATTACTAGAAAGAGTTGTTGGAGCAAAAGAATTAGTTAAGGTCGAGAATATTAAGAAAGGCGAGGTACTGATGTTAACATTAGGTTCAGCAACTACCTTAGGTGTAGCAAAAAACATTAAGAATGACGAATTAGAAGTAGAATTAAAAAGGCCTTTAGTAGTATGGGATAAAGATTTAAGAGTTGTTATAAGTAGACAAGTTAGTGGAAGATGGAGACTAGTAGGTTGGGGAATAATAAAAATTTAGGAGTATTAGTTGATACTAATATACTTCTTTATATATATCACGGTTTTGATCCTTTTGAGAAGATAATTCAATTTCTAGATTATAAGCCAGTTTTCTATATACCTAATATAGTTCTAAAAGAGTTAAATAAATTTCTTAATTCTAAAAGTATTATTATGAATAAGAAAGCCAATTTAGCTTTACAATACCTTAATACATATAAAAATTATTGGAAAAGCATAGAAGGTTATGAAAACATGAGAGTTGACGATGCACTTATACAAATATGCAAAGACTACGATTTGTTTTTATTTACAAATGATACTAGACTTAGACATAAAGCTAAGCTTAAAGGGGTAAGAGTTATTTATCTAAGACAGAAGAGTAAAAATATAAAGGTAGACATCATTATCTAGTCTGATATTTTATGTTTAAACTAATTAAAGCAAAGGGTATAATACGCATTCCTCCTGAGTATTTTGGGCAACCACTAGATGAAATAGCACTACAAATTTTAAGGCAAGAATATCAAGAAAAAATGATTAAAGACCTTGGTTTAGTCCTCGCTGTACTAGACGCTAAAGTAAGTGAAGAAGGATATATTATATTCGGAGATGGTGCAACGTATCATGAAGTTAGTTTTGAAATGCTAGCTTTTGTTCCAATAATTCAAGAAGTTGTAGAAGGTGAAGTTAATCAAGTAGATAATTATGGGGTTTATGTAAATATAGGACCAGTTGATGGATTAGCACACATTTCACAAATCACTGATGATAATCTTAAATTTGATCAAAATAGGGGAATTCTTATAGGAGAAAGGAGCAAAAAAATAATACAAAAAGGGGATAGAGTTAGAGCAAGGATTATTAGTGTATCTACAAGTGGTGGAAGAATGCCTAGAATAGCTTTAACGATGAAACAACCGTATTTGGGAAAAATTGAATGGATATCACAAGAGTTAACAAAGGCGAGTAAATAATGCCCGGAAAAAATAAAGAATTTAAAGCTTGTAAGAATTGCAGAGCATTAGTACCACAAGATACACCTAAATGCCCAGTTTGTGGATCAATTAGCTTCAGCGATGATTGGAGCGGAATTGTAATCATTTTGGATCCTGAGTCAGAAACAGCAAAATTATTTGGGGCTACTGTACCTTGGAGATACGCAATAATAGTGAAATAGATTACTGTTTTGAAATGCCAGACTCTATAAAAAAGGAATTAACAAGACCTTATGGTTTTTTATTTACAAATAATGATATCTTTATAAATTTTATACTTGAGAAGAAAAATAATAGATTAATTACAGTAGGTGATGTTGTCACATCGACGTTATATGATCGCAATATAATTCCTTTTTTATCAATAATAGATGGAAAAACGAAAAGGCAAATAAAAGTTAAAACTGTTAACGAAAATGTTATTAAAG
Organism: Sulfurisphaera tokodaii str. 7; assembly: GCF_000011205.1. Taxonomy (NCBI): domain Archaea; kingdom Thermoproteati; phylum Thermoproteota; class Thermoprotei; order Sulfolobales; family Sulfolobaceae; genus Sulfurisphaera; species Sulfurisphaera tokodaii. The sequence goes on along the minus strand of NC_003106.2, from coordinate 395,746 downwards.
TAAAAAATGAAAAATCAACCATTAGATTTTCTGTAATGAAAATTATTAAAAATTTATTAGACAAAAACGAGAGGGCAACAATCTTAGTTGACGGGGAAGAGGACTTACTAGTTATACCAGTAGTTATCTTTGGTAGAAATAACGATATTATTGTTTACGGACAGCCTAATGCTGGTGCAGTAGTTATAATAAATAATCATTTTGTAAAAATAAGAGTAAAACAAATACTAGAAAAATTTTATGTAAAAAAATGCTAAAATCCGACCTGCGCGGGGTCATCATTCAATCAGACCTTTCGAGCCTCTTCATGCGCCATATTTTTCTGCTCTGTTAGAATAATTTAGTAGCAAGTTTATAACATCAAGACCCCTTATCCTTAAAGAACCTCTTCTTGCTTCTCTTTCATTAAAATCATTTACTACATCATTAATTATATCATAAGGAACGTATAATAAGAATGGAACCGGATCACCTGTATGTTCCTTAACTTCTACTGGCGTTGTGTGGTCTCCACTAATAGCAATAACTAACTCACTTCCTAATTTATCTAATATTCTTCCAATCATCTCATCCATTTTATTAATAGCATATACTTTTCCATCTACATTACCATCATGTGAAGCCGCATCTGTAGCCTTTAAATGCAAAAATACAAAATCATATTCTTTTAATAACTCTACAGCAGCATCAGCTTTTCCTAAGTAATTAGTATCTAAACCTCCTGTAGCTCCTGGAGGAGTGACAACTCTCATTCCAATCTGCTCACAAATTCCTTTAATCAACGCAGTCGCTGATACAGCAGCCGCTTTAAGCTTTGTGTAGCTTTCAAATTGAGGAAGCTCAACAAACTCAGCAGCGCCTCTTAGTAGTATTATATTAGCTGGTAACTCTCCTTTACTTACCCTTATTTTATTTATTTCTGATGAATTTAAAATTTCGTAAATTTTACGTGTTAATTTATTTATGATATTAGCAGTAAACTGGCTTTCTGGCGAATTATCCAGAGGCTTACTCTCCAAAACTTTTTTATTTACTTCATGAGGATCAGTGTCACTAACTTTATCAGTAAGCCCTTTACCACTCAAAACTACAGCGACTCTATGTTCTGTCCCATGATAAAACCTAACCTTAACTCCATCTATCTCTCCTATTTTCTCGTTAAGTTCTTTTACTAAATCGTCTGCTTCCTCTATTTTCCTTCCTGCTCTTCTATCAACTACTATAAACTCGTTATTTACAGTAGCAAAGTTTCCTCTAAATGCTACATCACTTGCTTTGAGCCTAGCACCAGCACCTATAGCTTCGAAAGCTCCTCTACCTCTATAATATTTATGTGGATCTAAACCAAACATTGAAAGATGCGAAGTATCACTCCCCGCAACAACACCTGGTGAGATGGGATCCATAAGACCTATAATTGAATTCTTTAAAAGCTCTCTTATGTTAGGTTTATCCACATATTCTAATGGCGTTTTACCTTGAAGTTTCCTTACTGGCCTATCTCCTAAACCATCTGCTATAAAAAACAATATCTTATATTGTTTCATAATACTGACCTCTTTAATTCTTTTGCTAGTCTTTCATATCTTTGTATGTCAGCTGCTGTTAAACTTGGTTTAACTACTTCTAAAGCTTTATTAAAATCTTCTTTTGTTACAATAACTTTTGCATTATTCATACAATCCCTCATTTTACTATTATAACAATCAACATTATTCTGACATTGATCTTTGGCTTTCTTGTCACAATCATTGAATATCTTTCTCATAGCATTAATTGTAGCTTCTCTTACCAAAGCTTCAATATCTGCACCTGTGTAGCCTTCTGTTTTTTCAGCTAGCTCGTCTAATGTAATATCTTCAGCTAATGGCACATTCCTAGTATGAACTTTCAAAATCTCAGCCCTAGCCCTCTTATCTGGCGGAGGAACATAAATCAACCTATCAAACCTACCAGGCCTCAACAAAGCAGGATCAAGAATATCAGGCCTATTAGTAGCAGCAATAACGACAACCTTATTTAGGGGCACAATCCCGTCCATTTCTGCTAGTAGTTGGTTTACTATTCTTTCTGTTACGCCACTGTCTGTTGTTAGTCCTCTCATTGGTGCTATTGCATCTATTTCATCAAAGAATATTATTGTTGGTGCTGCTTGCCTAGCCTTCCTAAATATTTCCCTAATAGCCTTCTCACTCTCACCAACCCACTTTGATAAGATTTCAGGACCACGAACAGCAATAAAATTAGCACCACTCTCAGTAGCAACAGCCTTAGCAAGCATAGTCTTACCAGTACCAGGAGGACCAAACAACAAAATACCCTTAGGCGGAGTTATTCCGCTTTTGTTAAATAGTTCTGAAAATCTTAAAGGCCATTCTACCGCTTCCCTAAGCTGTTGTTTAACCTCTTCAAGACCACCAATATCATTCCAATGAACTTTTGGAACTTCAACATAAACTTCTCTAAGGAGAGTTGGCTGTATAGATTTCATAGCCTCTAAGAAATCTTGCATAGTAACTTTTAATTCCTTTAAAATTTCAGCAGGAATTCTTTCTTGTTCAAGATTTATTTTTTTCTCAGCTATAAACCTTCTTAACGCATTCATAGCGGCTTCTTTTGCTAATGCTGCTAAATCTGCTCCAGTATATCCGTATGTAATTTCTGCAAGTTTATCTAAATCTACATCTTCTGCTAATGGCATATTTCTTGTATGTACTTGTAGGATTTCTTTTCTTCCTTTAGTATCTGGAGGTCTAATCTCTATTTCCCTATCGAATCTTCCAGGCCTTCTTAGTGCTGGATCTACCGCATCTGGTCTATTTGTAGCACCTATTACTATTACTTTTCCTCTACCTTTAATTCCGTCCATTAATGTTAATAGTTGTGCTACAACTCTCTTCTCAACTTCACCAGTAACTTCCTCTCTTTTAGGTGCGATAGAATCTATTTCGTCAATAAATATTATAGCTGGGGCATTTTTCTGTGCCTCTTCAAATATTTCTCTTAGTCTTTGTTCGCTCTCACCATAGAATTTACTCATAATTTCTGGGCCGTTAATTGTATAAAAACTAGCTCCAACCTCATTAGCTAATGCCCTAGCAAGTAAAGTTTTACCATTTCCTGGAGGACCATATAGCAAGATTCCTTTAGGTGGTTCGATCCCTAATCTTTGGAATAATTCAGGGTGCCTTAAAGGCCATTCAACTATTTCTCTGATTTTTTGTTTAGCCTCTTCTAAATCGCCTATATCCTCCCATGTTACTTTAGGATATCCGCCCAATTCACTTTCTTTAGCTGGTTCTTCTCTTATCTCAAGGTTTGTAGACTCTGTAACATATACATAATTTGAAGGTTGAGTATTTATTACTATGAAATCTAATGTACCAGTGTAAATTGGGACTGGTATTGTTTCTCCCTTTGCCAACGGTTTATTCATTAGTTGGTCTTTCACATATTCTACGAAACTTCTATCAAATCTTATTGGCTGTGTAGGTGCAAGAGTTATCTTTGTTGCTGGAGTTACATTAGCTTTCTTTACCTTTACATCATCGCCGATCCCCACTCCTATAGATTTCCTAATATACCCATCAATCTTTATTTCGTCATCAGAAATATCATAAGAAGGCATAGCTTGAGCTAGGGCGGAACCATTTGGACCTATTATTTCAATGTAATCTCCAGTTTCAATCCCAAGTTTTCTCATCGTGTAATCTGATAATCTTGCAATCTTTTTTCCTACGTCTCTTTGCCTAGCTTCACTTACTCTTAGACTGACCTCTTGGCTCATTATTTTGAACTATGCAATCTTTTAAATAAGTCTAACTGTTACATAAATTAGTGATAGGGAATCTTGAACACTATCCCTTCATCAAATTACTTATCTTCATGTCCTAATTGCGGCAGAGTAATCTCAGCTGAAAGACTCTATAAAGGATCCGTATGTAGTGAGTGTCTTGAAGAAGATCGTGAATTTAATAGCATTAGAGAATTAGTCAATGAACTAAGTAGGTTAAATAAACTAAATAGACTAAACTACATAAAAGAGGTTCTAAGAGAATATGATATTTTCGTTGAATTATTTAAAAGAATAATAGGCTTTCCTCCATTTGGACCTCAAAAGAGTTGGATTATAAGAGTTTTAAGAAAGGAAAGTTTTGCTATAATTGCTCCTCCAGGTTTAGGTAAAACCACATTTGGTATTATTACCTCATTATACTTTTCCTCAAAGAATTTTAGATCTATTCTTATATTTCCTACAAGAAGCTTAGTTAAGCAAGCAGTAGATAGAATATCTATGTATTCTAATAAAACTAATATAGAAACAAAACTTTTATACTATCATTCTGGCATTAATGAATCTCAAAAACAAGAGTTATACAAAGCACTAAATGCAGGGGATTTTAATATCTTTATTGCAACAAATAGATTTTTTATAGATAAAATAAATGAACTAAAAAACATAAAATATGATTTCATGTTTGTAGATGACGTTGATACAGCATTAAAATCTAGTAAAAGTGCTGAAACCATACTTAATTTAGCTGGATTTTCAAAAGATGATATTTTATCAGTAAAAGAGCTTCTACGAAAATCTAGAGAAGATGAATCAGTATATACAAAAATCCAGGAAATAAGAGGAAATAAACTTAAAGGGAAAACTATCGTATTTTCGTCAGCAACATTAACTCGTGGTAATCCAGTACTTTCTGCATTAATGGGCTTTAGACCAGGTAGTTCTGTGATTTATTTGAGAAAAATAATCGACACATATGCATATCTACCCAATAATGATGATGATGTAGTAAATCTATTAAAAGAACTTCTAAATAAGCTAGGTGAAGGAGGACTTATCTTTGTACCAGTTGATAAAGGTCAAGAATATGCAAAATTCTTGGAAGCAAAATTGAGTGATAGTTTTAATGTTGTTACGATAACCTCATCTAATACTAATAAAATTGAAGATTTCGCAAATGGTAACATATATGCTCTAATAGGATCTGCAACTCATTATGGAATCCTAGTAAGAGGAATAGATATACCTTGGAGAGTTAAGTATGCTATTTTCGTTGGAATTCCAAAATTTAAGTTCAAGATAGGCGAAGTAATGAATTTAGTTGCATTATCTAGAATTTTAAGTATGATAGGTCTAATTACTAAGGATCAGGATATTGTAAGATTAGCTGGTAGAGTAAGAGGAAAACTAAGAAAGTTAAGTCCAGCAGCAATTTCAATGCTAACAAATCAAGCTAGAGAGGGTAAGCTTGAGGATGAAACTTTGCTTAGAGCCTATGAAGTCGTAAATAAATACTTAGAAGATAAGGATATTCTTAAAAAGATAGCTGAACTGGGAGATCTCGTAATATCAAACGGCTATATTCTCATGCCTGACTATCTTACATATATACAAGCAAGCGGAAGAACTTCGAGAATATATGGCGGAGAACTAACCACTGGGTTATCTGTTCTCTTAATAGATGATATTAATTTATTCAATATACTAAACAGAAAACTCTCATTGATTCTGGATGAAATTATATGGCAAGAGTTACAAATTAAAAAGAATAAGATAGGCTCTAGTGATCTAACTGAAATAATAAATAAAATTAATGAAGAGAGAGAAAGAATATTAAAGGTAAAAAAAGAGGGAGAAATTGAACCTTCGTTACAGAAAGTTAAAACGGTTTTATTTATTGTGGAATCGCCAAATAAAGCAAAAACCATATCAAACTTCTTTGCGAAACCTAGTATTAGACAGCTTGAAAATATTAGAGCTTTCGAAACCGTTTTAGAAGATAAAATATTAATTGTTGCAGCTACAGGAGGACATGTATATGATTTAACAACTCAGAACATAGGAATTTACGGTGTTGAAGTACAGCAGCAGAATTCTCATTTTAACTTTATACCATATTATAATACTATTAAGAAATGTATAAATGGGCATCAGTTTACTGATTTTGAACAAGGAAATCAGTGTCCTAAATGTCATACCACACAAATAATATTAGATAAAACAGCTACTATAGATGCATTAAGGAAATTAGCCTTAGAGGCAGATGAAATATTAATAGGTACAGATCCGGATACTGAAGGAGAGAAAATCGCTTGGGATATTTACCTTGCTTTAAAACCATTTAATTCTAACATAAAAAGAGCAGAATTTCATGAAGTTACTAGAAAAGCTATCCTCCAAGCAATCAATAATCCAAGACCATTTAACGTAAATTTAGTTAAATCTCAAATAGTTAGGAGAATAGAAGATAGATGGATTGGATTTAAACTTTCAACTAAATTACAAGAAGATTTCTGGAAAGAATATTGTAAGAACTATAATTGTAAAAGCGAAGAAAATAAGAATTTAAGTGCTGGAAGAGTCCAATCACCAGTACTTAATTGGATAGTAAATAGATATGACGAGTATAATGCAAATAAAACAAAAATATATTATGGTAGTATCAAAGGCATAGACGAACTTAAATTTTATGTATTCAAACAAAATGAAAAAATAAGGAAAAACGCTAATATATACGTAAAAATCATTAACACAAAAGTATTAGAAGAAGAAATTAATCCACTACCACCTTATACTACAGATACCTTACTTTATGATGCCAATCAATTTTATGGAATCTCAGCATCTGAAACGATGAAAATTGCTCAAGATCTTTTTGAGTTAGGACTTATAACCTATCATAGAACAGATAGTACTAGAATCTCTAACACAGGAATATCAATAGCTGAAGGATATCTAAAACAAATAGCTGGAGAAAACTACACTAAAATATTTAAGCCGAGAAGCTGGGGAGAGGGAGGTGCACATGAAGCAATAAGGCCTACTAGACCTCTAGATGTAGACCAATTAAGACTTCTTGTCGATGAAGGAGAGATAGAATTAGCTAAAAAAATCACGAGAGCACATTTCCTTATATACGACTTAATATTTAGAAGATTTATTACAAGCCAATTAGTTCCCCTAAAAGTTATTAAAGAGAGAATTGAATATAAAATATGTGAAGATAGCAACTGTAATTCTGAATTAAAAACTTTACAGAATTATTCTGAATTTATCACAGATATAAAACTTCCTATTCAGCTTGACTATTCTAAATTCCTATATCTTCCTACTACAAGAATTATTAAAAATAGTATTATAAAGAAACTTCAAGAAACAACCGGCTCAACAAATGCGGAACTAGTTTCTAAAATCCAACTAACTGGTTCATTCGTTAAAAGTACAGTAAATTTGTATACTCAAGCGGAATTAGTAGCCGAAATGAAGAGAAAAGAGATTGGAAGACCTAGTACATACGCTACGATAATTAGCACAATATTAAAAAGAGGATATGTTATTGAAAGTAAAAAAACTAAGAAGCTTATCCCGACACAGTTAGGCAAAGAAGTAAATAAGTATTTAAATCAAAAGTTTAGTAGTTTTGTATCTGAGGAAAGAACAAGAAATCTTTTGCAGTTGATGGATATGGTAGAACAAGGTAAACAAGATTATATACAAATATTAAAGGATATTTATTACGAAATAAAGAGTATTAGGTGATATTATGCTAATAGGTTTACTTCATCTTAGATTGAAAGAAATGAGTAAGAAATATAACATAGAAAAAGCTAAAAAATTAATAAAGGCTGCAAAAGATAAGGGAGCAAAATTAGTTATCTTACCTTCATTATTCCCTGCAGGTAATATCTTTGAAATATACGAAAATGATAAGAAATCTAAAAGTATAATAAAAAATTTAGCTGAAAAAATACCTGGTAGTGTTACTGATACACTAATAAACCTATCAATGGAAGGAGAAATTCATTTAATTGCAGGCCCTATTCTTGAACAAGCAGGCCCTAAAATCTTCCTTACAACACTTATAATCTCACCTCAAGGAGAAATATTAGGAAAATATAGAAAAATTATTGTTTCAGAAAAAGATGTAAGATTAGGGATTTCAGCTGGCAAAGAACCCGTATATATGTCATTAGATAAAAGGTATGGAATAATATCTGAGGATGATATATTTTCCCCAGAAATTAATAGGCTGTTATCACTTAATAACGTTGCGGCAATAGTAGGTACAGTAAAAGCTTATCCTAGGAATGGTTATGATATAATTAAATATATGGCAATAGCAAGAACTATAGAAAATGGTCTTCCTTATATTATTGTGGGAGAAACAATAGAAGATGAAAACGGAGAAATAATAGGCTCATCTCCTACCTTTGTCACAAGTGTTAACTCTTTAATTTATAAACAAGCTGAAGAAGAAGATACAGTTGTTTATGTTGAATCTACAGTGTTAACCCAAGAAGCTGGGAGAGAAAGAATAGGTAGTATAAACAACATAGATTCTGTATTACAAGGGTTCTGTAAAAGTATAAAAAAGATTAAAACTAATGTAGGAAGAAAATTAGAAGAGCAAAAAGAAGACGAAGAATAATATTTTTATGAAGCAGCTATATAAACAGCTGTTCTTCTGTCTTTAGTCCCTATTTTTACTACGCCTTGCCTTTCAAGCTCTTCTAAAATTTTCTTTGCTACACTTATAGTGACATTTAACTTAGTTGATAACGTATAAGGTGTCACTATGGTCTCTTTTTTAAGTTCTTCTTGCACTTTCTTTAATGTTTCATTATCAATCACAACGTTCTTACTAGTTAACTCTTTCCCTGTCTTTGTTGTTGCTCTTTTTTGTTGCTTCTTTTGCTGCTCTTCAGCCATCTTTTTCATTCTTTTTTCTACAGTAGATATAGGTTTCTTACTAGCACCACCCATTTAGCACACCGTTTATTAATATGTATAAGGAAAATAAAAATGTTAACATGTCTCAGAACATAGATGATATAGTTAGTAAAATTGGAAATATAGCAAGAGCCTTCGGAATAACCCGAAATGAATTGAAACTCTATTTTTTATTATTACTTAATGGAAAAATGACTGCTAAAGAATTATCCGATAAAATAAATATTTCCTATACTAAAATTTATCCAATTTTAACAAAACTTGAAGGAAGGGGATGGATTAGAAGAATAGGAAAGAGACCATCATATTATGTAGCTAATCCAATAAGAGAGGTATGGGAGAATGTTAAAAAGAATATTTCTGATGCATTAGAGAAAGTAGAAAGAGAATTAATCCTACCTATTTCTGTATTGCTTTCTTCTCAAACATCATTCTATAACATAGCATTAGTACAACAAGATAATATTGCACAGACTTTAAAGCAAATATTAGCTGAAAACTCAAGTAAATACTATGTTGCTATATCTTTTAAAGAACTAATTTCAGATGATTTAATTAAAATTTTAGAAGCAAATTCATATAAATATGATGTAAGAGTTATATTAACAAAAAATATTAATATAGAGAGTAATGTTCTTAACATAAAATATTTAGACTCAATGTTTGGAAGCGGTATTATAACTTCTAACTCTATATTTTTAATAATAAAAACTCAAGGAAATATGTTACTAGGTATGTTCTCAAATCATATTTATTTCGTAGAAATAGGTAAAGTTTATTTTGAGTATTTATGGGAAAAGGCTGATAAAAGTAAGGAATAATGCTTATAAGACTATATAATAGAAGCAAAATAACTGACCAATAATGAGAATAATAACTGTTAAACTACCAGAACAATTCTTAGAGGCAATAGATGAATTAATAAATACAGGAAGATACACATCAAGAAGTGAAGTTATAAGAGCAGCACTAAATGAGTTTATTAGGAAAGAACTATGGATAAATGATAAATGATGAAAGCTGGTGTTTTTGAATAATGAAATAAGACACCAGAACTGATTTTTAATTTCTCTTATTCTTTCTAATTCTGATGATAAAAGAAGAGGATGTAATAACTCTTTGGATAGATACCAAAAGAACTTATTTAGTAAAAGTTAGAAAAGGAAAAAAAGTTGGAAGCGATAAAGGAGCATTAAACTTAGATAGCATAATAGGCTTAGAATATGGAGTTGAGGTTACATTATCAACTGGAAATAAAGCATATATACTAAAACCCACGTTAATTGATATTTATAACGGATTAAGAAGACCATCCCAGGTTCTTTACCCTAAAGATATTGCGTATATGATATATTCTTCTGGCATAAAACCTGGAGATACTGTAATTGAGGCTGGCACGGGTTCTGGTTTTTTAACTATATCTTTAGCTCATTATTTAGGAGATAATGGTAAAGTTATAACTTATGATATTAGACAAGATATGCAAGAAATAGCGAAAAAAAATGTTGAATTTTTAGGATTCTCAAACAGAGTTATATTTAAGTTAAAAGATGTTAGAGAAGGATTTGACGAAACTAATGTAGATGCAATATTTCTTGATATGCCAGATCCTTGGAATGTAGTAAAATTTGCATATCATGCCTTAAAACCGTCTGGTTCAATAGTTATTTTTGTTCCTACAGTAAATCAAATAGAAAAAACTGGTATAGCTTTGAAGAATAATGGTTTTATTGATATTCATGCTGAAGAACTCATTCTAAGAGAATATCAAATTAAAGAGAATGCTGTGAGACCAAAAAATATTGGAGTAATGCATACCGGTTATATCATTAGAGGAAGAAAATCATTAAAAAGTAGTGTTTAGAGTATTATAATAGCATGTCTTCAAAATTATCGACATACGCTAATCTAATAGTAAGATTTGAAGAAGAGCTAAAAAATATCGAAAAAAATATAGCTGATGATGGAAAAAAACTCGTAATTTTTTCTGAATCGTTAGCAACAGAGTTTAAAGGAGTAGCGGAAGAAGTTTTTAATCAAATTTCTAAAGAAGTAGAGAAAAATACAAATGACAAAATTAATGAATTATCAAAGAAGTTTTCTGAGGAAAGAGATAAAAAAATAACTGAGATAAAGAACAAAGGGCAAAAAAATATGGAAAAAGCTACAGATTTTGTTCTAAAGAAAATCGAGGAGGTATTTAAGTAGATGAGTAGCACATTAGCGTATTCCACAGCAATAGCTAGGTTATATAAGTCATTTATTATAACTAGGGGTACAATAAATGAGCTTTTAACTTCGAGTGATTGGAGAGATGCAATTGGCGTGCTTAAAGATAGAGGTTATATTGAAGAGATACCTTCAACTATAGAAGATGCAGAGAGAAAATTTAGGCAACGTTCAATTAATTTTCTATTAAAAATTAGAGGATATGTAAGTAATGTTAAAATAAACGCGGACATCATAGATTTATACTTATATTTATTTAGCCTAAACGAATTAGAACCTTTAATCACTTCAGTATTAACTGGAAGCAAAATATATGATAATTTTCTATTAATAAAGGAACTAGCAGATTCCAATCCACAAAATTTAGATGATATTTTAAATTTCTCAAAAGGTATAATTAATGAAGGATTAAAATTTGCAATGGCTAGAGCATCTAAAAAGACTCCTTCTGAAATAAACTCCTTGTTAGAATTTTATTTCATTTATAAATTATCAAAAATAGTCAGTGAATTCAGAGGAGATTGGAAATCAAAAGCTCAAGACATAATTTGCACTTACGAAGATTATTATGCTTCCATGATGGCATATAAACTTCATCTTGTTGAAAATATTAGTTGTAAAATTGATGAAAGTTTATTAAAAGACTTAGCATCTGCTAATAATGATAAAGAAATATTAGATATCTTGGCTAGAACTTCTTATGCTAAAAACTTAACTCTGGCAAATGTATATGATGCTTTTGCGACTCTTTATCGTTTAGCTAGAGTAAATTCAAGAAAATATTCCATAGAAGCTTTCATGGGTAGTCCGTTTACTCCATCAACAATTCTCGCCATATCAGAACTTATAAAATTAGATTATGAGGATATAACAATGATTTTGAATGGTATAAAATTAGGGATAATTGAAAAGATTAAAAAAATGCTCTCATTTGATCTCATTTAATGCCTTCTCGTCAATAATATATCCCTCAATGTCTTTTATAATCGTATAATCTGGTATTGCTGGAGGATCTGGCAAATATTGAACTGGTTTTTTCTTACCTAAATAAATCCATTTAAGTTTTCCATCTTTTTTATCCAATTTATACCAATATTTTCCTATATAGATATACTGCTTTCCGTTCTTGTATACAATATGATAAGGCTTAAGATAAACCCCATATTCCTTTATTCTAGAATTATATTCATATACTTGAATTTTCAATTTTCTGAGTAGTTCATCAAATACTCTTTCTGGCACTTTTACAAGCATTATACATTATGCTTTTTATAACATCAAAAATGATTTTAACATTAGGTGTGGTATTACATGAATCTAAGAAAAATAGATCATACTAATATTGAAGTATCAGAGATAGGAATTGGTGTTTGGAGTCTTGTTACTGATTGGTGGGGAGGAGAAATTAACAAAGCTGAAGAGATATTGAAGAAAGCGCTAGAAAACGGAATAAACTTCTTTGATACTGCAGATGTATATGGTGAAGGACTTGGTGAAAAAATATTAGCCAAAGTCTTTAACACAAAAAGAGATAAAATAATCATTCTAACAAAAATAGGCTATGACTTCTATAATAAATCAAATAACAGAATTTCACAGAGATTTTCGATAGAATATATAGATTATGCATTCAAGAAAAGTCTAGAGAGACTTAATACAGATTACATTGATATCTTAATGATACATAATCCTAAGATGCATATAATAAAAAATAAAGAAATATTAGATTTTTTACAGGGTTTAAAAAAAGAAGGAAAAGTTAGATTAATTGGAGTAGCATTAGGACCAACATTAGGATGGGGAGAGGAAGGCATAGAAGCTATAAAAATGGGATATGAAAGCCTGGAATATATATATAATTTAATCGAATTAAAGCCTGGAATAGATTTCTTAAATTATGATATTGGTCATTTCGTTAGAGTACCTCATGCATCCGATGCACTAATTGAAGATAAATGGCCAATATATAATGATCCTAAACTACATAGGAGCTTAAAAGATATTAATTGGATTAGAAGAGCAGTTGAACTTTCTAAACCTCTTCTTTCCTTTGCTAGAAATAAAGGAATGAAATTATCTCAACTAGCTTTAAAATTTATACTATATAACAAAAGAGTCTCTTCAGTTCTTCCTAATATATCATCTATTAACGAACTTAATGAATTCCTTGAAGTAGAAAAATTGCCAGAATTAACAGAAGAAGAGTATAAATATCTATATGAATATTCTATAAACAATTTTAGTGAATTGAATAAGGAGAGCATTGAAGAAACTAAGAGATATAAGTAAGAAAGAATTTTATAAACTCTTCAAAGGCTTTACCTCTATGTGAATACTTATTTTTCTCTTCAATATTCATTTCACCAAAAGTTCTTTCATCTCCATCTGGTATAAATATTGGGTCAAAACCAAAACCTTTATCTCCTCTTATAGATTCAGAGATTTTCCCAACTACTTTGCCAGTAAATACTCTAATAACTTCTTCATCAACATAACATAATGCTGTCATAAAATATGCTTTTCTATTTTGTATACCTTCCATAAGTTTTAGTATACCTTTTAGCCCTAATGTTCTCCTTACGTAATTAGTATAAGGACCTGGAAAATTATTTAAGGCTTCAATAAATAAACCACTATCTTCAACAATTAAAGGAGATCTTATCATATTGAAAGCTATAACAGCAGAACTTCTAACAATCTCCTCTAAAGAATCAGATTGTACTTCAAATTTAGGTAAATTTATCCACTTTAATTTAATATTATATTTCTTAGCTATAGAATCTAATTCCTTAAATTTATTTTCATTAGACGTTATTACGTTTACTTCTACGCTCTTCAACATATCTTCCCCTCATTCTTATTTGTTTCACTGTATTCATAATACTCTTAAAATCCATAAATTTAGAATAGCCTTTTTCAAAACCTTTGAAAATTATATCTTTAAATTCATAATGAACACTTTCTAAACTCCTTAAAAAAACATGCACATCTGTTGCGAAATCTTCAATATCATCGCTTCTCTTAGATAGTCCAAAATCTATTAAAAATATCTCATTATCAGTAGTGTATATAAGATTATTTGTAGTGAAATCTCCATGTGATATTCCAGATTTATGCAGTTTTCCAGCAATTTCCCCTATCATTTCACCAATTCGGATTAAATTATCATCTTTATACTTAGGAACTATTTCTTTCACAGGAAATCCGTCTATATATTCCATGACAATTAAGTATTCATAAGGATCAACAAGTAATAATGCTGGAACATTGATACCATTTTTTAAAGCTGAATACATTAATCTAGCTTCCAATTTAGTCCTTTCACTATTAATTTTATAATCAAGTTTTTGATCTCTATAAGATTTAGATATTCTTTTCTTAAATACAGCGTGAATACCCGCAAAATATCCTTCATAAATTATGGACTCTGCTCCTCTCTTTAATTCTCTGATAATCTCCATGTCACATCTACTTGATCTACTCTCCATCTAGGTCTAATAATACTTTTTTCTACTGGAATTGTAACTCCGTGCCTTGCCTCAAGTAAACCAGTAAAAGCTATCATTGCCCCGTTATCTCCAGAATATTCTGGTGGAACTATTTTTACTTCAACATTCCAATCTTTCGCAAGATTATATAACTTAGTCTTTAAACTTACACTAGCTGCAACACCCCCAACAACAAGAATTTCTTTCTTTCCAGTCAATGCTAATGCTCTTTCAGTAGCCTCTAATAACATATCAAAAGCCACTTCCCTAACACTATAACATACGTCTTCAAGTCTATTATTTTTTGTCGCTCTTAAAGCAGCAGTTAGCAAACCACTATAAGACATATCCTGACCCTTTACTATATATGGTAGCTCAATAAAATTCCCACCTTTATTTGCACATAAATCTATTTGATGAACACCGTTTACAATATAAGGAGGAGCTAGCCCTACTTCTCTAACAAATGTGTCTAACATATTTCCTAATGCTATATCTAACGTTTCACCAAAAATTCTATACTTGCCATCTAAATAAGTTGTTATTATAGTATTCCCTCCAGAAAGATACAAGATTAAAGGATCTTTAGATCTAGTTGTAAATCTTCCTATTTCAATATGGGCAATTCCATGATTTACGGGTACAAGTTTAATGTCATATTTTAAAGATAATGCTCTAGCTATTGTAGCTCCTACTCTTAATGCTGGCCCTATACCAGGGCCTAAAGAAACTGCTATATAATTAATATCTCTTATGCTCAAATTAGCCTTTATTAAGGCCTTTTGTAATACTTCTGGTGCAACTTCAGAATGATGTCTACCCAAATCACTAGGTTTCATTCCACCTTGTTTAGGGACAAAAGTATCCCTTTCATTTGATAATATTCTTATTTCACTATCATCATCAGAAACTATACCTACTCCAAAAGTATGAGCAGTAGATTCGATCCCTAAAACATTCATTTCCCTTTACCTATAAACTCAGTGTAACCACACTTCCCACAAGCCCAACGCTCAACAGGTTTCATATGATGAGCCATAATACTACCGCATCTAGGACATTTTTTATTTTTAAGTTTAATTTTATCTCCTTCTATTATATAATAGGTTCTAACTATAGCTTTTTGACTTTCATCCTTGTTTTTGGGCACCTTTACCACCTTTCTTTACTTTTTGACCAGTATCTCTTCCTATTAAATATTGAGGTTCAAACTCTTGTAAAGTTTTCTTATCATTATATATATTCGCTCTAACATAGCTAATACCTGCACCGTAAAGTGTATGAATTTTCTTTATTACTACAAGATCTTCTTGAGCTCCATAACTTGATGCAATTGCTTTAATCATATCTTTCCTTGATATCGTTCCACTACCAATATGAAAAACTTTAATATATAATTCTCTTCTACCAATTACATTATTTTTTATGTCCCTTTCAACTATACCCTCAGCTTTTTCTGAAATCTTTATTTTAGTTTGTTGTACTTCACTCATCGAAATAAAAAATATAATAATAGGCTTTAAGAGTAACGGAGATCTTTTATAATTATTTCAGCCACTCTTTTACCAGATAAGACCATAGCACCAAAGATAGGACCCATTCTTGGTAATCCTTTCACTTCAGTTACAGCCATACCGGCAGCATATAAACCAGGTGCAACCATACCGGTATTTTCTACCGTTAATTCTTCAGCTGTCTCACTATATGCAGATTTTTCCCCAGGAATAACTATGTTTAATTCCGGAATTTTTCTTGCAGCAACAGAAATTACTTCAGCGTCATGACCAGTAGCATCAACAACAGCTTTCGCTGAAATAAATAAGGGATCTACATGTAATCCAGCCATTTGTGTTGCAGTCCACTCTACTGCAACGCCTACAACTTTTAGAGGATTTTCTCTAAATATTACATCATCTACTGTTACTCCATGAATGATCTTAGCTCCAGCGTCAATAGCTGAAGCTGCTAACTTTGCCATAAATTCCGCTGAATCCACTATATAAACTCCTTCTTCAACTTTGTTTAATTTAATTTTCATTTCTTTCAATATTTCATCAGCTGGTGATTCAATAACTATCTTATGAAATAACATAGCACCGCCACCAATACCACCACCAAAACTTAATCTTCTTTCAAAAACTACAGTTTTTAGACCAGCTTTAGCTAAGTAATATGCAGCAGTCATTCCAGAAGGACCAGCCCCTACTATAACTACGTCACTTTCTACTATATCCTCCCAGTCTTGAAAAGTATACTTCAAAATGTATTTACTTATTTTAACCTCATCTACTTGTTTAACCTTTATTGAATTAGAGTCCATAGATTAAGTAGATTATAAACTAGCTAATATAGCATTTTTATGAAAAATCTATTTATTTTATAACCCAAATTAACACCTATGCCTTTTCAGTTAGACACGAAAGTGAACCAATTACACTGTAGCTGGTGTGGTAGAATAATAAGAGATAATCCTATAGTAGTTAAAACATGCTGCAATAATAAGCCATGGGTTTTTTGTAGTAAACAATGTTATAATAATTGGGTGAGGGAATGGATAAGGAGACAAGAACAGAAAGTAGGGACAAGAAAAGGACAGTTGTTATAGGCATAAGTGGTGCTAGCGGAATAATTTATGGCATAAGAACAGTTAAGGCACTAAAAGAATTGGGTTACAAAACTGAAGTTATTTTAAGCAAAGAAGCAAAAAAAGTAGCTAAAATAGAATGTGATATTGATTTGGACTCTTTCTTTAAAGCTCAAGACTCTATTATTTATGACGAAGATCAAATAGAGGCTCCTCCTTCTAGTTCAAGTCATATAGTAGAAACAAGAGGAATGGTCATAGTACCATGTAGCATAAAAACCCTAGCAGAAATTGCTAATGGAATCGCGTCTAATTTATTATCTAGAACAGCTCTTAATTTTTTAAGAGTCAGAAAAAGACTAATCTTAGTAATACGAGAAACACCCCTAGGGACTATAGAATTACAAAATGCTCTAAAGGTTTCTAAAGCTGGAGGAATAATTATGCCCGCATCCCCAGCTTTCTATCATTCACCACAGGGTGTTGATGATTTGATAAACTTTGTTGTAGGAAAAATTCTTGATTTGTTAAAAATATCTAATTCCTTATATAAACATTGGCACACTGTTACAGCAAATCATATCCCTTGTGACCAAACCTCTTAGATAATATATCTTTCATTTTACTATCATATTCTTCTTCTTTCTTTAACTCTCTCTCCATATCTTCTCCGTTTTCATTCCTCTTTATGGCAAAAGCACATTTATTACCAGGCAATAAGGCCCTTTTTTCACAGTAAGCGTATTGACAATCACCGGTTATACATATATCTCCAACCCACATACAATATCCAATTTTTTGAGGAGTCCCTTTAACATATTTCTTCTGTATATTAAGTGCTTTTTTATTACATCTAAAATAAGGACAGAGATAATTACATTTTTCTCCTAAAGGCATCGGTTTTGGCTCGTCCGCATTAAAGCTGGGTTTTTGTCTAAAGGTGCCGTCTCTGGGATTCAATTATTTATCACCCAATTTTTATTAAACCTATAATCATATTACATCTTCAACCATTTAAACATTATGTATCTTATTTTTCCGTTAGTTAAATTAACAATACCCAAAATAAGTTCTTTTCTGGTACTGTGTGAAACTCTTCCAAATCCTAGAATCTCATTAGATGAGATCTGAGAATTCTCGTCAAGAGCTATAACTAAATAAGGAGCATGTTCGATTCCAGGGCCTATGGTATAAACGGCAAAGTCTGCACCATACTTAATTCCAGATCTTACTACATATCCTTTCTCTCTTAAATCCTCATAAACACTATAGAGTATACGAAATCTAGGAATTTGTGTAACTCCTATTTGATATAATCTCTCAAAATCTAATCTTTCACCATTTGAAACAATCTCTAACTTACCTTTCTTAACCAGATATACTCCTTCTATTAAAGATAATATTAGTTCAGAATTTATTTCTTCAGCAGATTTAGGCTTTGAAATACCAATAGGTTTACCATAATATCCCATTTTATAAATTAATCTAGCATCTTCAATATTTTTTATAAGAATCTTATCTTTTACTAATTCACCTATCATTCTATTCCCTTAGATAGCTAATGTAAAGTATATTATTTGCGGTATCACGTAATAAATCTGCACAATCTTCTAATCTGTCGCCTATGTCTTTTGTTAACATCATAAATGCAAGTTCACTTTCTTTTTCAAACAATTTTAACTCAAAGTTTCTATATAGATCATCTACTTCTTCTTCTATTTTTATAATATTCCTAGCTTTTTCAGCTGACTTTTTAGTATTAAGAGATAACAGTCTAAAAGATTCAAGAGCATTACTGGTTGCAGCAATTAATTTTTCTATCATACTAATTAATAGCGATTGGATTATCTTATCTTCAATTTTTATTTTACTTTGCAAAACTGTATATCTATAAGATACTGCACTTAAATTTTGCGAAACTTTTTCTATGTAATTTAGTATATCTAAGTATAAACTTGCTGTTTCTATTCCTTCTTTAACTTTTATAATATATTCGCCCAGTTTATATTTAGAATCTTCAACTACAGATTTTAATCCATCAATTTTAGAGTAAATCTGCATATGATTCACATCATTTTCCATAAATTGTTGGTATAATAATCTAAGCTGATCCAATATATTATTTAATATATTTTGTACTTGCTCCTCTATGTTTAATTCTGGAACACTCATTCATGATACAAAGTAACTCATGGTTAATAAATAAATTGCATCACTAATGACCTAATTTTTTCCAGTGTTTCAATATCTTTTTCTACATCCTCTTTAAATGACAAGTCTATTTCCATAACTTTTCTTAAAGCGTTTTCCTCATCTTTAATTCCAACAACGTAAAAATAATTCATGATACCCAATGCTTCCTCTTTTATTTTTTTATCATTAGAAGTAGCTATATGCTTGACTATATTTGATATACCACTTAATATTTCCTTTCTAGTTCTTCTCATTCTTTTTAAAATTCTGTGAATTTTATCTGTCTCAACACTAGGTAATTCTATTATATTTTCCAGTTCCTCAAGATAAGAGTTATGTTCCTCAATAACCTGGTCAAATTGAAGTAAAACTCTACCTATCTCTATATCACTTTCATTCATTTAGAAGCCCTCACGCTAACTGTACTGTTATCCTCAAGACCTAATTTTATCATGTCTGCATCATTTCCATAAATTTCTGTATCTGGCAATCCATCTTGAATAATAACCTTAAACTTAGCTCTTTTTCCCTTTACGGATACCTCTGCCTCATCACTTATTCCTAGTTCTGTGGCTAATTTACTTGAAATTAAAATAATACCTTGATCTACATCTGGTCTCTTTTTCATTTTCACTCTCTTTTCTTTAGGCGGAGCTTTACTCTTCTTTAAAGAAGATGCAGGAGGTATAATATTTACTAAAGATTTTACATCAACCTTCTTTTCCTCTTCTTTTTCATCCTTACTCATTTTCATTATTAATTACTTTACCTACCTTATTAAACTCTTCACCCTTAAACAACCTTTCTAATACCGAGACAATATCGTTAATATTAACTCTTATTTGCTGCCAAGTATCTCTGTCCCTAATAGTTACAGAATTATCAACTAAAGTCTGTGGATCAATCGTTATAGAATAAGGAACACCAATTTCATCAGCTCTAGCATATCTTTTCCCTATACTACCAGAATCATCAAAAATTGTATCAAATCTTTCTCTGACGAGATTATATACTTCTTTAGCCTTGTTAATAAGCTCCTCCTTTTCTAAAAGTGGAAATACAGCAACATCATAAGGAGCTAAATATTTAGGTAATGATAACACTATCCTTCCTTCTTTCTCCTTATAAGCATTTAATAGAGTTAGATATAAACATCTCTCAACACCAAAAGAGGGCTCAACTACATGAGGTATGATTTTTTCACCGTTAACTTTCTCTTCCTTCTCTAATATTTTTACATAATTAGATATGTTTTTACCATTTACTTTCTCATTTGCATTAATAAATTCCTCTATTTCTTCTGGTTTTTTAGAAGATATAAAACTCATAAAATTCTTCACAAATTCTTTATCTTCCTTATTTAGAGAATCTTTATTAATTACAACTATCTTTCTCTTTATAGTTTTCGGCTTATCATATTTTTTAAAAACAGTCATATCTTGTCCACTATACTTCATATGTCTACTTAAATCGTAATCAGTTCTATATGCATGCCCAGAGATTTCAACTTTTTCGTCTCCTATAACAACAATTTGATCAAAAGTTTGCTTAGAATAGTGCGCTCTTTCATGAGGTAATTTTTCTTCAAAATAATATGATTTCATACCTAATGCGGTGACAAATTTAGCAGCAGTAGCCATCCAATATAACATCCAAGGATTCAACACTATCTTTTCCTTTAGAAGTTCTTCAATACTATATTCTTTCGGTTTTTCATTCTTAAGTTTGTCCTCTCCCCTTAAGATATTAAGCTTCATATTGCCGAATTTTTCAAGAGGTGGATTTACATTACTTTCTGGGTCAAAGAAAAATTCTACTTCCATTATGGTAAATTCTCTCATTCTTATTAGACCTTGCCTAGGAGAAATTTCATTCCTAGCGACCCTACCTACTTGTGCAATGCCTAAAGGTAATTTTTGTCTAAATGCCTCAAAAACTCTCTTAAATGAGGTAAACATTCCTTGTGCTGTTTCTGGTCTTAAAAATCCTTGATTACCAGTATATGGACCGATATTTGTAGTAAAAAGTAAATTAAATAGTCTTACCTCACCCAATTCACCACCACAAGCAGGGCATTTTAGCCCTTTTTCTCTAATTATTCTATCTAATTCTGATGGCGAAAGACCCTCAACATTTATTTTAGCCAATTCTTCAATAAGATGGTCTGCTCTATAAATTTTATGACATTTTGTACATTCGACAATTGGATCTGTAAAGTTTTCCACATGACCACTAGCTTCTAATACTTTATAAGGCGTTATCATTGGTGTTTCAATTTCTACTACAAACTCAGAATTATCATAGATAAAATATCTTCTCCATAGCTCAATAATTTTATTTTTTATTCTAACTCCAATAGGACCAATATCATAAAGTCCTGCAACACCGCCATAAATTTCATATGAAGGCCAAAATATTCCTCTTCTTTTCGCCAATTCAATTAACTTCTCACTCATACGAGATAAGCATATAAACAAGATTAAAAATTTCTACTCTCATGTCAGATAGCAGGTTACTATACTTAAATGAAAATAGTAGATTATTTGCCGGATTTAATAAACCAACATCTCCATTTGTTATAATTGGTCTACCATTAGATATAACAAGTAGTTTCAGACCAGGTTCCAGATTTGCACCATCTACCATAAGAGAGTACGCACAATTTATTGAGTTTTATTCTATAAGAACTGGAATAGATATGGGAGAAGTAGGGTTTAATGATGTAGGAGATGTAGTAATGCATCCCTCTGATGTAGAAGAAAATATAAGAAGAATATCAGACGTAACTAGTTATTTTGCCGAAAAAGGAAAAATAATAATAGGTATAGGTGGAGAACATTCTGTAACTGTAGGAACTGTAAGAGGAATTAAACCAGACTGTGTACTTAGTATTGACGCACATCTAGACCTTAGAGATGAATACATGGGTTATAAATACGACCACGCTTGTGTTATGAGACGAATATCAGAACAGGGAGTTAAAATAATGGAAATAGCTACAAGAGCTGTCTCTAAAGAAGAATTAGATTACGCAAATAAAAACGGAATAGCTTATCTTACACCACATCAAATAAGATTATTAGGAGTAAGAGAGACTGCAAAGAAAATTGTTAACAATTTCAGAGATTGTGAAAAAATCTATGTAACATATGATATGGATGGAATAGATCCAGCATATGCTCCAGGTGTAGCTACTCCAGAGCCTGAAGGATTAGACCCAACTACAGTACTAGATATTATATCGCTTATAATAGATAAAAGAGTTGTAGGCTTTGATGTAGTAGAAGTT
Organism: Sulfurisphaera tokodaii str. 7; assembly: GCF_000011205.1. NCBI lineage: Archaea > Thermoproteati > Thermoproteota > Thermoprotei > Sulfolobales > Sulfolobaceae > Sulfurisphaera > Sulfurisphaera tokodaii. The sequence continues at coordinate 373,220 of NC_003106.2, read as the reverse complement.
TCACCACCTCATGATCCATCTGGAATAACTTCAGTATTAGGAGCCAGAATAATCTTAGAAACATCTGCCCAGATTTATAAGGCTAGATCGCTTTAACAACCTTTACTGTAGGTTTTCTTACCATATAGATTATTTTATAGCCGCAATAAGGACATCTCACACCTGGAAGAGCTCTTAATTGTTCATCATCAAATTCTCTCCAACAGTTACCACACCTATATTTTGCCATAAAAGATAATAAAAACCTCATAATTAAAAACCTAACTGTTAACAGAAAAGTTGAAAAATCCCAAATACAATAAAAATCTTTGAGAATGTCTGATAATCTGTGTGGAGGTCTACCACCCGAAATTTGTGAACAATTAAATAAAGAAGAACAATTCATAAAAATAAAAGTAGAAAAAAGAAGATATGGAAAAGAAGTAACAATAATAGAAGGCCTTTCTGGTTCTGATGTAGAATTAAAGAAAATAGCCTCAGAACTCAAATCAAAGCTTGCTGCAGGCGGAACAGTTAAAAATGGAAAAATAGAATTACAAGGAGATCACAGAGAAAGAGTAAAAGAACTTCTTATGAAAATGGGTTACCCAGAATCTAACATCATAATAATAGAATAAAAAGAAAGAAAATAAAAAGAGTTAAACTAAGAAAAAAGTTAAAATTTTATTGATTTGGAATTTGAATTTTTAACTCTTGTGTTAATTCCTTATATCTATTTCTAACAGTTACTTCTGTAACACCTGCAATCTGTGCAATCTCTTTCTGCGTCCTTCTTTCATCATTAAGTAAGGCCGCTATATAAATTGCAGCAGCTGCCAGGCCAGCAGGATCTTTTCCAGCCGTTAGACCAGACTCTTTAGCTTTCTCAATAATATCTATTGCCATCTTCATTGTAGAACCGCTTAAGCCTAACAAACTACCAATTCTAGTAACATAATCCTTTGGATCACTAACAGGGACATTAATATCTAATTCTCTTAAAATTAATCTATAACATCTAGCTACTTCTTTTCTGTTAGCCTTTGTAAATTGAGCAATTTCATCTAATGTCCTTGCCATCTTCATTCTTCTACAAGCTGCATATATAGATGCTGCAACAACACTTTCAATACTTCTGCCTCTTACTAATCCTTTCTCAACAGCTTTTCTATAAATTAAAGCAGCCTCATCTTTTACAGCCTTTGGTAAATTAAGCAAGTTTCCTATTCTCTCTAACTCATTCATTGCTTGTGCTAAGTTTCTATCTATAGAAGATTGTATTCTTGCTCTAATTTGCCACTTTCTCCATCTTAATACTTCTAATCTCCTCTTTGGATCTAAAGTTCTACCCATTGCGTCTTTGTCTTTCCAATCAATTACAGTAGATATACCCATATCATGTATAGTCTGATTTAATGGACCTCCAACTCTACTTCTTTTCTCTTTTTCTTCTGGAGTGAAAGCCCTCCATTCGGGCCCCTGATCAATTGCCCTTTCTTCTATCACTTCCCCAGTTTCCGTACAAATATACTCTCCCCTTTCCTCATCAAAAACTATTTTATCTGGAGGACAAGGAGTAGCAGAAGCTTGAGATTTATTACTTTCTGACATAAAACCACCCAGAAGAGGGAAACTTTTTAAAACCCCTTATAAACTTTATGCTTATACGTATATATAAACTTTTCTAGTATTTAATGAATATAGAAGAAATTAATACGGATAAAAGTTAAAGGATAACAAAATATAATATTATATATGAAGCTAATCTATGCAGGAATTGGTTTAATATTTCTAGGTATAATCATTTTAACTTTGGCTTCTATTAGCTCAACTACTGTGTCTACAACTACAAATGGAGGCTTTGCTGGCGTAGTATTTTTAGGACCCATACCTATAGTATTTGGAGCAGGTAATCCTTCTCAATTACCCTATCTATTTATATTTGGAATATTATTTACGATAATTGCATTAATTTTCTTCGTCTTACCATGGATAATAGGACGTAAAGCAAAATATCCGTGAGAAATTAAGCTTAAACTTTTTATGCTTATAATTTTAATATAATAACGCCGCGGTAGTATAGCCCGGTCAAGCTCGATACGCCGAAAGTATGCGGGCCTCTCAAGCCCGTGGCCCGGGTTCAAATCCCGGCCGCGGCACTAATTTTTAATTAAATATAATATAAATTGAGAATCTACTGTTGAAATCAGAAATCACAAGGGTTATCTTGTCTTTAGATGTGGCCCTTGTAGATACTAATTTGATATATAATTTAATCTATGAAATTCTGTCTTATACTAGGTTTTATAAAAAAGTAAAGTAACATATCTCTTGATAGATTCTAAGATATTCTAATAGTCTCGCTAATTGCTAGCCGAATGCTAACGTTAGTAAGAAGATAATATAAGATTGCAACTATACTTTTTCCATAAATTGAGTGTTCAATCAAAATTAAACATAATTCCTATTTTTGAATTCTAAGAAAATAACTATTATATCCCTTCAGTATTATTTTTTATTCTATTATTATTAATTATAATATATCAAATATTTACTCTAAAGAACTATTTAACGCAAATTTTTATTTATAAGAACGCATAGTAACATAATGGAAACAGTAAAGAGCATTTGTCCATTTTGTGGAGTAGGATGTGGTGTTGAATTATATGTAGAGAGTTCGACTATTATAAGATTATCTCCAGTTAAAGAACATGTTGTAAGTAGGGGACACTTATGTGGAAAGGGAACTCTGGCATATGAACCTATTTTTGCTTGGGATAGATTGACTTACCCTTTGAAGAAAGTTAAGGGAGAGCATATAAGAATAAGCTGGGAAATAGCGATAAAAGAAATAGCTTCTAAACTTAAGGAAATAATTCAGCAATATGGTAGTGACGCAATAGCATTTTATGGTGGGTGTCAAAACACTTTAGAAGAAGACTATTTAATGCAGAAATTAGCAAGAGCTATGGGTACTAATAACATAGATTCTTGCGCTAGAGTATGCCATGATCCTTCAGCAACTGCATTAAAGGAAATGGTTGGAATAGGGGCTTCATCAGTTTCCGTAGAAATGATCCCTAGAATGAAAGTAGTAGTAATCACGGGAGAATCTATTACTGAAAGCCACCCCGTATTATCTCAGTATTTGACCGAGGCAAAAAAGAACGGTACTAAACTCATTGTAATAGATCCTAGAGTAACTGGGACAGCAAAATTCTCTGATCTTCATTTAAGATTAAGACCAGGAACAGATATAGCATTGTTTAATGCGGTAGGAAATTATTTAATTGAAAATTCGTTAATCGATGAAAAGTTCATTAAAGAAAGGGTGATTGGTTTTGAAGAATATGCTAAAGGAGTGTCAAAATACACGTTAGAGTACGCTGAAAAGGTAACAGGAGTAAGAAAAGAGAATATAAAAAAGTTTGCTGAGTTAATTGCCCAAAAAGGAGTAATATTTTCATGGGGACTTGGTTTAACTCAGTCTTCAGGGGTTAATGGTGTTAGAGCTTATATAAACTTAGCATTACTTACTGGAAATATAGGAAAGAACGGAGGACTTTTAGTATTTAGAGGACAAACTAATGTTCAAGGTTCAGGGGATCTTCTAAAGCCAGATAAATTTCCTAACGGTACAATGGATGAAGAAAACGCTAAAAAATTAGCAGAAATATGGAATTTTCTACCACCAACTAAACCTGGATTATCAGTAACTGAAGCATTATTAAGAGATAATAATATTAGGGCTATCATATTCATGGGATTTAATCCCTTAATCAGTTTACCAAATAGAGAAAAAGTTGAAAGAAAATTAAAGAGCCTAGATCTATTGGTAGTAATTGACGCATTTATGACAGAGACAGCTAGTTTAGCACATTATGTTTTGCCAGCCGCAGTATGGGCTGAGAAAGAGGGTTCAGTTACTAATTTGGATAGGTTAGCCAAGTGGAGATTTAAAGCTATAGATCCTCCAGGGGAGGCTAAGCCAGATTATGAAATATTAAAGAAACTTGCAGAGGAATTAGGCTATAATTTTAGCTCAGATCCAAAGGAAATTTTCGAAGAGATGAAAAAAGTTGTTCCTTTGTACTCCAATTTAACTTTAGATGAAATCATGGATTATTCTTCGAGCTCAAGATATCCTAACCATGAGATTTATTTATATGATGAAAAGTTTTACACAGAGACAAATAAGGCGAAATTAATTTTAGTAGAACAGCCAGAAGTTAAGAATGGAATAATATTAATTACTGTTAGAAATGTGACCAGATATAATACCGATGTAATCACTGGAAGAATACCAGGATATGGAAAATATGAAAGTTTAATCTATGTAAGTCAAGAAGATGCACTAGAATTAAAAATAAGAGATAATGAGGAAGTTTTAGTAACTTCTGAATGTGGAAAAATGAATTTCAGGGTAATGATTTCCAAAGATGTTCAGAAAGGAACTGCAATAATGTATATGCATGATCCTAAAGTTAATTATATCATATGTGATGAACTTGATGAAATTACAAAAACTCCAAAGTATAAGTATACAGAAATAAAGATAATGAAATTGAATTAACAAAAAATTCTTTTTTATATCTATATATAACTATATTTGATTTTGGTGTAATTCTAAACAATACTCATTGCCCTCGAGCTAATAGTCTATCTTGAGACAAAAATGAAAAGATTTTTTATACTATCTATGTAGTAATATTTCTCCCCTTATTAATATCTTTAATTATTATTTATGTGTTCCGCACCTTTTCTATCAAAATATAAAGTTAATGAGAAACTATAGTAGATTAACTAAAAAGGGAGAGAATAAAACTTTTTTTCCTTTTTAATATGAGCACACTTCTGTTAAGAAAATTTTATAGACTTTCACCAGATATCTTAAATTGTCCTACTTCCTCCGGTTCCTCATACCACTTAACTTTTCTACCAATTTTTGCTCTCATCTTCCATTTTAAGGATTTTGGCTCTTTCTCAATTTTTTCTTTTAATATTCTAAGTTTTTCAGCTATATTGAATGGTGGGTTAAATTCATTTAATAGTCTTTCTATGTTATCAGTAACAGTTGTATAAAATCCCCAATCATCTGCGAGAAGTTTAGCAATATAATTTATGTCAATAGTTTTCTCGTCATCATGATCGCCTAGTTCTAAATCTGTTAATAGAGCAAAAATATCTTTTACATCGTTTTCAGTTAATTTAATAATTTGTAATTTTGTTAGTAATAGATCAGAAGAAGGAATTGTATAAGGCATAATTGCTAATCTATCTTTTAGAGTAATTTTGTGGCACATTTCAAAGACATCAAGAAAAACATCTACTGTAGAATCTATCTTAGGATCATAAAACATTAATCTTCTATCACCATGTAAGGCATTAAAGCGTTTATTTCCTATCATTCCTACACTTTCTAATACTTCACTTATTTTTTTACTTTGGCTAGAAATCCCAAAGAAGTCAATATCTTTATATTTTCTCGTAAACATTTCACTACCCTTAGGAGCTAGTATGGCAACTGCGGCTCCACCAATTAATCTTAGTATTACGTTTTTCTCCCTAGCTTTATCAACTATTTCTTTTCCTCTTTCTAAGAGCTGTTCTTTAGTAATTGCTATTTCTTTTCACCACAAGTTTGGATAACACATGAGTATAATTTAAATATTAAAGGAACATGTAGAAAACAATGTATAATTTAATCCTATATATTTCAAAATCTTTTTAATACAACTTATCTTGAAATACTGATATATATTCAGTTTCTTTAACAAAATAGTGTATTTCCATTAGGTATTTTCATCGATAAAAATAAAAATAATTTTCAAAATTACAATCTCATATACTTAATATGTAAGTTTTTCCTAACTATGTATGAGATAAAAACGCATTAATTAATTCCTTGAAGGTCTTAGCATTTACTAAAATTCTTTGTCACGTTAACATTAAACTCTATCTATATATTGAAACTATTAATAAATGCGGGGGGTGGGACTTGAACCCACGCAGGCCTATGCCATCGGGGATCCCACATATCTTGTCCTGAGCCCGACCCCTTTGACCTTGCTCGGGCACCCCCGCTTCTCTTATTTTATTGTTTTCTAAGACTTAAAATTATTACGCGCCGGGGGCGGGATTTGAACCCGCGTGCCCCATAGGGGCAGTAGGTCGCACGCCATCTTAACGCTGGAAAGTCTCGAGCCTACCCCCTTAGTCCGCTCGGGCACCCCGGCAAGTATAAAATTTGAAAACATAAAATAAAAAGACTATGCTGGAACTGCTACTGGATTTTCTCTAGTCGAAATTTTATTTTCTTTTTCTAGTACTTCCCTTATATGTTTCGGGATACTAAACATTGTAATATGAGTTTCACCATCATAAAATCTAAGACTTCCATCTATTCTTTCTTTAATTCTATTATTAATTTCTTCTTTACTAAATTCTGCTGGATTAACTTCATCTGAAGCATATACAAATCCCCATAAGCCGTCAAATGCCGGTACATATGTTATTCCAGCACTTACTTTTTTGAAAACATGTTTTATTGTATTATAAATTATGGAGAAGGTTTCTAAACTAAATGATGGAGAAGTAGCTTGTGTTACTATACCCCATTTACTTATTCTCTTAACTTCTTCATAAAACTCTTTAGTATATAGCATTTGGGAAGGCGAATCTTTTATTGGGTCTGTAAGATCAATAACTACTGCGTCAAATTTCTCTTTTGTTTCTTTAATAAATTTATAGCCATCCTCTATGACTAATTTACTTTTGGGATTATCGAAAGCTCCTTGATGCCATTCTTGTAAATATTTTTTGGCAAAATCGATTACTACAGGATCTATATCAACCATAGTAACATTCTTTATAGTTTTATGTTTAAGAACTTCTCTTAATGTTGCTCCTTCTCCCCCTCCTAATATTAGAATTTTTTCTGGATTATTTATAGATAAAAGTAATGGATGTACTAATGCCTCATGGTATATGAACTCGTCAGTTATTGTAGATTGTATTTTTCCGTCTAATATTAGTGCTTTCCCGAATCTAGCTAATTCAACTAAAAGAGCTCTCTGATAAGGTGTTTTTTCTTCCGCAATTACTTTAGTTATAGCGTGTCCATGAAATTCGTATGGAGTTTGCCATTCTATATGCCAATGCCATTCATACATTTATACGAGCCTCAAACCATTAACTTTCTTATTTTGCCAATTATATCTTCTTATTTTCTTACTTCTTCCAAATCCGCATGCAGCACAATAGCCTTTTCTAACATTAAACGAATTCCTACCACATCTTCTGCATCTTACATGAGTTGGTGATTTATTCATTTTTCCAAAAGAGGGCGTTCCTTTCATTTCATTAAAAACATTAAGATACTAAATTAAAACTTTAACCTTCTACTTAGCTTTATAAACTACAAGCCCTACAGATTTTAGATTAGAAAATGTTAAAAGATAAAGATTTTGTCTATATAGATTACATTGGAAAAGTAAAAGATACTGGTGAAGTATTCGATACAACTATTGAGGAAGAAGCAAAGAAGGCTAATATTTATAATAAAGAAACTAAATATGCGCCTAAGCTAGTTATATTAGGCGAACATAATGTTATTCAAGGACTAGAAGAAGCATTATATCAAATGAATCCAGGTGAAGAGAAAGAAATTGAGATTCCTCCAGAAAAAGCTTATGGACCTAGAGACAATACAAAAGTTAAAACAATTTCCTTAGGAGAATTAAGAAGACAAGGTATAAATCCTTATCCTAATATGGTTGTAAGATTATCTAATGGTTCCTTAGCTGTAGTAAAAAGCGTATCTGGTGGAAGAGTAATATTAGATTTAAACCACCCATTAGCTGGCAAAACATTAGTATATAAGGTAAAGGTTGTAAAAGTTTTAGAAAATGAGAGCGACAAAATAAAAGCATTAATAGAGAGATGGTTAGGCTCATCTTATGTTGATAAATTAAACATGGAATTAGATGAGAAGAAAAATGTTAAATTCACATTACCTAAAGAATTATATCTAGTTGAAGATATACAAATTAGAAAATATATGTTAGCAAAAGACATTATAAACTATGTTTTACCAGAATCAACTGTAACATATATAGAGAACTATAACAAAGAAGTTTTTAGTCAATAATTCCAGTCTCTTTAGCTATTTTTTCAGCAGCTTCCCATGTTAATCCCCTATCTCCTAAAATAGTATATCTTTCCGGCCTTATAGTGTGAGCAATAGTCAGTGCTTTTATAATTATTTCATCTGGAATTCCTAATTGTTTAGCCTTAGTAGGTAAACCAACTTTTTTCATTGCTTTCTTAATTTTTTTCCAATTTATACCATGAATATATGCCATAAGAATTGTACCCAAAGCTACTAACTCTCCATGTAAAGCTTTATCTGGATATAGAATTTCAATAGCATGTGCAAATAAATGTTCAGAACCGCTAGCAGGCCTTGTGCTTCCTGCCATGCCCATCGCAACACCACTACTTATTAAAGCTTCTGTTAGAACTCTAACGCCAGCTCTGACGTCTTTATCAAGAATTTTAGCACAAGAAAGTGCATGTTTAGCGGACATAAGGGCTAAGGATGCTGTATAATCTCCATAATATTCCCCCCTTAATTTAGCTGCTAATTGCCAATCCCTTACAGCTGTTATTTTACCTATTGTATCACCTATTCCAGCATTAATTAATCTTCTAGGTGCTGAAGCTAAAACATTTATGTCTGCAATTATTGCTATTGGACCTTTTGCTTTAACAGAAGTAGGTTTTCCTAGACCTTTAATTGACGCGAATGGAGATGTAATTCCATCATGTGAAGGAGCTGTAGGAAGACTTACGAATTCTTTTCCAATTCTATAAGCAACATATTTTGCTACATCTATTATATTTCCTCCTCCAACACCAATTATTGTGTTAATTCTAGAACCTTTAGCCATTTCCTCTACTTTATTTACTTCATCAATTGATGCTATTTTCACTTCAACAACTTCAACACTCTCATCTTTGAAATTTTCTATAATTTTATCCGTTATAATTTTCCTAACTAGTGGACCAGTTACTATCAAAAAAGGACCAGAAAGATTAAGTGATAATATGTATTCTTTTATATTATCAATTATATCATAACCAATGTAAACTTTCTTTGGTAAGTCAATTATATGTTCTTTCAGCTCCACAACTTATATAACAAGCATTTATATATTAAAAATTACCATATCTAATTTGTACATCTACTTCTTATAGTTGGTGAAATAGGTGTCGTCTCTTAGATTAAACATAATAGCAACAATATATAATAATATACCAAAAGAGGCTGGAATAACAAAAATTGAGTTTGAAGGTCCAGAAATAGCAATATATGTTAGGAGTCCAACAATATTGGCTGATAAAACAGATTTGTTAAAGAAAATTGCAAAGGACATTAGAAAGAGAATTGTGCTGAAAGCTGATGAGAAAGCAAGAAAAGATAAGAAAGAAACAATAGAGATTATAAAGAATATCGTACCAAAAGAGGCAGAAATTACAGATATAAAGTTTGATGATGAATTAGGTGAAGTACTAATAAAAGCTAAAAAACCCGGACTCGTAATAGGTAAAGGAGGAACAATCCAGAATAAAATATTTTTTGAGACTTTTTGGAGACCTATAATAGTAAGAGAACCACCATTAAAATCAAGAACATATGATAGTATCTTAACACATATTTATAATGAGACTGAATATAGAGCAAAGATGTTAAAGATCTTTGGTGAAAGAATACATAGAGAACTACTATTCAAAGATAGAAATGTTAGGATAACTGCATTAGGTGGATTCCAAGAAGTAGGTAGATCTGCAGTACTTGTAGAGACTCCAGAAAGCAAAGTATTATTAGACGTAGGATTAAATCCAAGTGTAAGTTATGGAGAAAAACTATTTCCAAAGCTTGACATTGATCAAGTAAGACTTGAAGATATTGATGCAGTAGTAATAACGCATGCACACCTAGACCATTGCGGAATGGTTCCTTTATTATTTAAGTATGGCTATAATGGCCCTGTCTACACAACTGCACCCACAAGAGATATAATGGCACTAATGCAATTAGATGCACTAGATGTAGCGGAAAAAGAAGGAAGACCCTTGCCCTATACAGCCAAGGAAGTTAGGAAAGAATTGTTACACACTATAACGCTTGATTATGAAGAAGTTACTGATATAGCTCCAGATATTAAACTAACATTCTATAATGCTGGACATATATTAGGCTCTGCTATGGCGCATCTTCATATAGGCGATGGAACACACAATATCGTTTATACTGGTGATTTCAAATATGCTAGAACTAAATTATTAGATAAGGCTAACGATGAGTTTCCAAGAGTTGATACTATAATTATGGAGACAACATATGGAGACCATGAACAAGAAAACAGAGAAGAAGCTGAGGCAAAACTTATAGAGATTATAAATAGAACCATTAGTAGGGGAGGAAGAGTACTAATCCCCGTTCTAGCTGTTGGAAGAGGTCAAGAAATAATGCTGGTTTTAAATGATGCGATGAAAAAGAAGTTAATACCAGAAGTACCAATCTATGTCACAGGTTTAGTTGAAGAAATTACAGCAATACATAATGCTTACCCAGAAATGTTAAGCAGAGAAGTAAGGGAAGCAATACTGTATAAGGATGAGAATCCGTTCATGTCGGAATTCTTCCACAGAATTGAAGGATATAGAGAAGATATTGCGCAAGGCGAGCCATCAATTATCTTAGCAACATCTGGTATGCTAAATGGAGGCCCGGCAGTAGAATTCTTTAAGACAATGGCTCCAGATAGTAGGAATTCGATAATTTTTGTGAGCTACCAAGCAGAGGGAACACTGGGTAGAAAAGTGAGTGATGGAGCACAAGAAATACAAATTATTGATAGAGATGGTAGGATTGAGAATATACAAATAAAGATGGAAGTCACAAGAGTGGAAGGATTCTCTGGTCACTCTGATAGAAGACAGCTTCTAAACTTCTTAAAGAATCTAAATGTAAAACCGAAGAATCTATTACTAAATCATGGCGAACCTGGCTCTATAGAATCTTTCAGAAGATTAGTAGAAAGAGAGAAAGAAAAAATTGGAATGAAAGGGACTAAAGTCTATGCTCCACAGATACTTGATAGCATAAGAGTAGTTTAAAACTAGGTAATTCTTAACCTATAATCTTTTAAATCTTAATTTAAAATATGATAATGGGCCCGTCGTCTAGCCTGGTTAGGACGCCGCCCTGACGCGGCGGAGGTCCTGGGTTCAAGTCCCAGCGGGCCCATTGTGGGGGTACAACCCCCGCACCCATAATTTTAATGTAAGTCTCAACGACGTCAATTAACGGGGCGACGTAACGCTCTTTTACCTCACCGTTTATCGTTTCCAGCTTATAGACATAATACCGACCTTTCCTCTCACGTAAAATATAGTCACCGAATTTATATCTACGTTGTTTATCCGCCATTTCGCCTCACAGATTGTGGTTGCCAATTCGCATTTAAAAGCTTTGGCAACTCATAAAATTTTGCCGTAAAAATGTGTGGAGCCGAAAGAAGATATAAAGAATCCACGTTAGTAGTAATTATGTTGTAACATATGAGAGTAAAAGGGAAAAAGCTTGATCATAGTTTAATAAGTAATGCTATCTATAAAATTTTCTTAATATAGAATAGAAAATATTTCACTTTAAATGTAGAAATATAAGAAATTAATTCATTGCTGAGAAATCTCATATTACTTCTTTAACGTATAATATGAGTAAAAAGTAGAGGAATAAACGGTTTAATTTAACTAATTCATCATAATTAAGACTCGCTTTAGAATTGATCAATTCACTAACTATTAAGAATATGTAACAAAAATAAAGTCCCGCCGCGGGGACTTGAACCCCGGACCACCCGGTCACCGCGTGCCCTCCTTCCCTACAGCCGGGCGCTCCACCGGGCTGAGCTACGGCGGGACTACCATCAATATTTCAATACATCTTTACTAATAAACTTTACCATAATAATCCGCGTTTTCTCGTTGATGTTTTTAAATCCTCTACCTAATACGAGCTTTATGATTAACCTACAACAAATAGTTAAGGAATAAAGATGGGCCCGCGGGGACTTGAACCCCGGACCACCCGGTCTCTCAAGAGAAGGATCTTTATGAGCCGGGCGCTCTACCGGGCTAAGCTACGGGCCCAATAAACAAATATGCTAAAATGATTTAAAAGAGTTACGCTAAGTAAAAAAGGTCAAGTACCATATCTCCATTGTTTCATGTATTCTATTTGTTCTTGTGTCATTGGCTCTATTTCTATTCCCATTCCATTTAATTTTAATTTAGCAACCGTTTCATCTATCTCTTGTGGAACATTATATACTTTATTCTCTAACTTTCCTCTATTTTCATAAATATACTTTACCGATAAAGCTTGATTTGAAAAGCTTAAATCCATAACCTCACTAGGATGTCCCTCGGCTGCAGCTAAATTAACTAATCTACCTTCAGCTAATAAATAAATTCTTTTTCCATTAGGTAATTCATATTCTTCCAAGTTTGGTCTTATCAATCTTGATGATTTTGCCATTTCTTTTAATCCTTTTACGTCTATCTCTACATTAAAATGCCCAGAGTTTGCTAAAATTGCACCATCTTTCATTTTTAGAATATGTTCTTTTCTTATTACGTTTATATTACCGGTAGCAGTGATAAAAATCTCCCCTAATTCTGCAGCTTTACTCATTGGCATTACATCAAAACCATCCATAACTGCCTCTAATGCTCTTAAAGGAGATACTTCGACCACTATAACCCTAGCACCCATACCTCTAAGCCTTTGAGCTATCCCTCTTCCTACCCATCCGTATCCAGCTACTACAGCTACTTTACCAGCAATTAGTATATTTGTTGCTCTAAGTATTCCATCTATTGTACTCTGTCCAGTACCTATTCTATTATCAAATAAGTATTTTGTAAAAGCATTATTTACAGCGATTACTGGATATCTTAGGACTCCTTGTTCTTCCATGGCCTTTAGTCTTATTACTCCTGTTGTTGTTTCTTCTGTACCCCCAAATAGTTTTAACTGTGGCATATTTTCGTGGACATAAGCATGAAGATCTCCTCCATCATCCATTATTATTTGAGGTTCATATTTTAGAATTTCTTTAATATTATCATAATAATCTTTTTCAGTTTCACCTCTCCATGCAAATACACGAATTCCCTCCTCAACTAGTGCAGCAGCAACGTCATCTTGAGTAGATAACGGATTACTACCAGCTAATGCAACTGTAGCTCCTCCTATTTTTAGAGTCTTAACTAATACAGCAGTTTCCTTAGTTACGTGAAGGACAGCACTAATCCTTAATCCTTGAAGAGGTTTTTCTTTCTCAAATTGCTTTCTTATCTCCATTAATGCTGGCATGTGTATTTCTGCCCATTCTATTTGTTTTTTACCTTGTTCAGCTAAACTAAGATCTTTAACCTTATAGTCCATAGGGTGTAAAAAGAAAATAATAAAAAAAGTTTAACTTATGCTCCTATTGCCCTAGCAACTCTTACTGATGTAAGTGCCGTTATCGCACCAACTATGATCGTAAACGGAAAAGACATCAGAATATCGAAACCTATTTTATCCCAGTTTACTATACCACCATACATAAAGGGTCTTAAAAATCCTTCCCACAGTAGAGGATCTGGCAGACTCCACAAGAAGCCTACTAAAGCACCTTGAAGTGCAGCATACTTACCTTCAAAAGGTCTTCCCTTAGTTATTACAATAATCAAGTCGATGAATAAACCATATGTTAAACCTTCGTAAATAAAGAATAGTGGTTGACCAGACCAGCCATAGTGTGCAGCATCTGCCAAAACGTCAAATACCACTAGTGATAACATTCCAGCTCCGAACTTTCTTATAATTCCAACTACTATAATTAGTATAAGCATTCTTCCCCCAAAACGCTAAATCGATATAACTTATTGCTATTACTCTATCTAAAAAACTTCCTATAAAAAACTCCCATACTGTAGCGATAGCTGCACCTATCCCAATATATACATTATCTAGAGTAGTAAATTTTTTGATTATATTTTCTTTTCTTGCAATCAAATATAATAGCGTTGGTGCTACTACAAAATATATTAATATTATTTCCCAAGGTATTTCCCCTGGAATATTTACATTTCCTTCAATATGATTAAATACCATATGTAACTTATTTTTTTAAAATATCTTTTCTATTTATTATATATATTACCTTATAATATATTTAGATCTATGTTGCTAAGATTGATAATTTTTATAGATTGCAAATAAATATTAGTGAGAGTTACGCATTAAGATTTAGTTATATGAAAAGAGTAATCATAGGTAGTTTATTGTTAACAATATCACAATGGTATGCATTTTTCTTATTTTCTCAGTTTTCTTTTATAGTATTTAGTGAATTTATAGGATTGTCTATATTTATAATGGGTTTTATAAGTAGGGCCTTAGGCAGTATTTTATTTGGATACATAGGTGATAAAATTAGTAGAAGAACAGCATTATTGCTAACTGGAATTACGTTAATCATATCTTCATTAATTGTTTTAATACCGAGTATATTTATTGTTTTTATTTCTAGGATTTTACAGGGTTTAAGTCTAGGAGGTGAATGGGGAGGTGCTAGCACTGTAATAATAGAAACCTATTCAAGCCATAGACTTAGAGGAACTATTGCGAGTATAATTCAATTATCTGTACCTATAGCTATAATACTTTCCTCTTCTACGCTTCTTCTAATTTTCTTATATTCAATTCCTTGGAGAGAATCTTTTCTAATTATAACTGTTTTAACTCTAATAGCATTACCGTTAATTAGAGATGTAAACAAAGAAAAAATGTTCAGTAGTAAAATTCCATTATTTGAGGCAATATTGAATGATTGGAAAAATATACTAAAATCTATTAGTATAAAAGTAAGTGAAAGTGCAGCTTTTTACGTTTTTTCAGCTTATATTTTTTCTCTATATTCTAATTTGAAAGAGCTTCCTATAATAGTTTTAGAAGCAATTACATTTCAACTATTCACAATACCGCTTTTTGGTTTTTTATCAGATATTATTGGAAGAAGATTAGTAGTTATTATAGGTCTCATTATAATGGGAGTTGGAAGTTATCTTTTATCATTGAAGATCATTTATTATGGAGAAATAGTTATATCTATCTCTGATTCTGCATTATATGCTCCTCAATCCTCAATTTTTACTGAAATATTTAATAAAAAATATAGGTTTACTGCAGCTAATTTCTCATATCAACTAGCAAGTATACTAGGAGGTGCCTTAGCCCCTCTCTTAATTTCAGACTATTCTAACCTCTTTATATTCATAATGTTAAGCTACATAACCATTACATGTATAGGTGTATATTTCATAGAAGAAACGAAAGGGAAAGGAATAGCATAGTTATATTATCGTCATTATGGTATTTATATTTCTATATTCACATTAGGATGTATAAAACCTTTTCTTAGCATCTTCTCCTATAGAGATTCTCATTAATTAATAAATTTATACCTAGTGAAGTCATTATGAGCATAGCTATCAGTTTTGAGCTAGCCATTTAATTGAATCTGAAACTTTAAGTTTTAAAATAATTTTAATAGGGAGTTAATAAATTATGCAAAATTTAAAAGGAAATTAGTGACTACCATGTGAATCATAGAAAGAAAATGCGTTAAATATTTAGAAGTTATTATAAAAATATACATGGAAAATAGTTATATATTCAGATTTTGCATAGAAGTTAATCTATGGGAAAACACTATTACATCATGTAAAGCCAAATAATATCATCAATAACATGAGGTTTTTAAATTGCCTTACTAACCATATATAGTGCATGAGCTTCATGTAACTTTGTGTAAAAGGTCTTTAGAATATTTAAAAGCTTCCGAAGAAGCATTTATTAATGGGCTTTATAACGCTTCTGGATTAATGTCGCAAATTTCCGCAGAACTTGCGATTAAGGCAACTATTGCCTTTCTTGGTTACTCGTTCCCAGAAACTCATGAAATAAGAAAGCTTTTATCTGTGCTATCAACACTTATATTAAAAGATGAAATTTCTGAGTTCATAAAGGCTAAAAGAGGAGAGCTCATTCTTTTAGAAGATGCTAGACAAAGGGGACAGTATTTTTCTTATGGGCTTGGAAAGGATGATGCAGAAATCTGCTTAAATACCGCTAGGGAGGTAATTAATCTTGTAAGAAAAGTCTGGGGAGATAAGTGGTGTTCGGAATAGAGAGAATAAAATACCTTGAGGAAAACTGGAAGAATATTGCATTGTTGGTACTTAATTCTGCCAGGAACTTAGTAGATGTTAAGGAAGCTATAGTTTACGGTTCTGTTATAAAAGGGAGGACTATGGGGAGTAGTGATTTAGATATAGCTCTAGTTATTAGAAACTTAGACGCCAAGAAATTAAGTGAGCTTCTCATTAAAATTCATCTCTCTTTACCAGAGGATATTTCTGAACTTGTAGATCTAAACTTAATAGATGAGAAAGATGAGAAAGAATTCTTAAAGTTTGCTGGATATTATATAATACTTAAGTAATAGTTCCTCTATGCATGAACTACTTTAGAATATATATAAACTCGTCTTAGTTTTTATTATTACTAATTATATGCTGTTAAATATATATTTCTCTATGCGAATATGTAATCTTATTCTATATAATGCTCAAGATAAATTTAATAATATATATATACTTTTTATCTTACAAAGTAAGGATAAATTAAGAGATCCTTTAGCAATTCACATTTATGAATTATTATCTCATAAGACTAAAAAGAGTGTTTGTCTATCTAAGATATTTAAGGATATAAATTAAGATAAACCTTTACGATGTAAGCTATTATGAATATAGCATAAATTTCGAATTAATAACCAAACTTACTCGGCATGGCAATATTAGCTATAGCTATAAGCTAGACTACGAACTAAAAATATAGGTTTGAACATAAAGATCCTCTTATGGAAGAACTAATTAAAAGAGCTGAAAAAGAAAAAATCGATGTAGAGAAATTGAGCATACTAGGATTGTTAAAAAGATCCTCAAAATGGGATTAAGCTTAGGCTTGAGTTAGCTGGAAAAATATATGAAAGAAGTAGAGGTAATCCTATTCAAGTTTCAGAGAAGACTTATAAGGTTTCTAAGAGATTGTTAAGGCTTTAGCTGAAAAGTTTAACTTACCAGAATATCAGCAAGCAATGAGTAAAGGCAGATGGTACACTTATCTATTAGCTAAAGCCTCTAATACTCTTCAATCAAGCTGAGAAAATGGGTTTTTGGATAGTTGGAATAGCGGGTATGTAATTCATGTCTGGGGATTTCATGAATCAAAACTTACAGTTAACGATATCACTTCATACATAGACAGAGTTAGAGAAATGCTAATAGTAGCTAAAAAAGTATTATAAGTATTGAATTACTTGTTAACATTCTTTCTATAATTTTACTTCAGATATTAATAATCAAAATTAAAAATACTCTGTCTCATTAATTTTATGTTATTAGTATTGAATTTCTATTTAAGGGTTCTATAAATCAATGACATCGAAAAATTATAATTAACTTCTATTCGTAATTAGTCGTAGAAGGTATTTCTATCATATTATATTTAAGGCATTGAATATTCTAACCTTTTATCTTTGCCATAATTATGATTATTTCTCTCTTTTTATCTGCAAAAAACATCGGATAAAGAGGTCTTCTATTTATTCCTATTAATTCTTAAATCTGCAATTTATATTATAATCATAGAATATTTAACAAAACCTTACTTCACTTTTTAATTCCCTAAAACTGCTTTTGAGATTAGAACCCAGAATCTAAAGGTCTTGGTTTGCCCACGTTTACTTTTGGCATATTTTGTATTCATTATGTCTTAACTTAATATCGTTGCACATTTAATCTTTGCTGTTGCATTAACTTACAATTCTAGCAATAAGAAGAACATAAAATATGGGCCCGCTGGGACTTGAACCCAGGACCTCCGCCTTGTAAGGGCGGCGTCCTAACCAGGCTAGACGACGGGCCCTTGTACAACTTATTATATATTTTGACTTATAAAAGTTTCTTCAATTATTGTTTATTCAAAATTTTCCCTTCATTAATTAAACAATATGTCACTATGCCTACAAGAGCAACCGGTGATATTTCGCTACTTAACCCTTCTATTTTAACTGGTTCGCCTAAATTTAATTCTAATTTATTGAATCCGCTTTCATTTCCCGGAAAGACAAGCATTACTCTATTTTTATCTTTAAGTAAATCTTTTGTAAATGTTTTTTCTGCTGACTGTGTAAAAAGATAAACTACTTCTGGCTTGAAAATTTCTATTGCGTCTTTCAGATCTGGTAATATTATAAATGATTTATTATTTTTATAAGCTAACTTGCTTACTTCTGGTACACCAGCTTGTGCTGCTACTCCACCTACTTTTGTTACTATAAAGTGATTTATATTTAAATTAAAAATTAATTTTGCAAAATCAATAATTCTTTGAGTACTACTTATGTTATGTAGCACTATAAACAATTCCATATACTTTTCCCATTATTTCTCGTGCAATAGCGGTAGATAAGACTACTGGAACTGCTTCTCCTACTTGATTATATTGCTCATCTCTGCTACCTAGAAAAATATGATCGTCTGGATAACTCATTAATCTAGCTTGTTCTCTGACTGTTAAGAATCGGTTTTCGAAAGGATGAATGAATCTCGAATTTCCTAAAACTGTGGGAGCTATATCATAAGGATTAAGTCTAACATATAAGGGTATATTCTTACCATTACTGCCTCTAAACATGGTCAGATAATCCCCGTAATCCAATTTTGATATTTCCTTTATTTTATTCTCGTTTAACTCTTGAACTTCATTGTTTGGTACGTCTGTTCTTCCTTCTAAATCCTTTATTGCATCCCAAACTGTCTTTTTTTCCTTAGATTTTGGCGGATTTATTTCTATGTTGGAAATAAATACTCTAGTTCTTTTTGACGGGTTACCATAATCTTCTGCATTTAAAAAATTAAAGAATATCTTATAACCTATTTTATAAAATTCATATTCTACAGCAGATTTAAGAGATTCAGTACCAATAATGGATGGTACATTTTCCATAACAAATATCTTTGGTCTAAGTTCGCCTACAATTCTTATATATTCAAGTGTTAATTGTCCATCTTCATCCAGGTAAAGTCTATCTAAAGGTTCTTTCATTCTTAATGGATTTGCTCCAGTATATGGTTCACAAGGAGGACTTCCTATTACGATATCGACTTTTCTACCTATTAAATATTCTATATCTCTTCCTGTAATATTTCGTATATCATCTTCTATAACTAAAGTGGTTGGAAAATTTGTCGCATAAGTTCTTGCGGCAGCATGATTAATATCTATTGCAAATCTAATATCAAAGCCTAATTTTTTAAATCCTAATGAAAATCCTCCAGCTCCAGAAAAAAGATCAACGACTATTGGAGCCATGTCGTGTCTCTCTTTCTATTTCGTTTTCAATTTGTTTTATCTTATACTCTAAGAATTTTTTAGTCTTTTCTGAGTCGTAATATTCTAGTGGTGATCCACATTTTGGACATTTGAATTCATTCTCTAATGCTTCATCAAAATTATATTGAATATTATCTTGAGGACAATAATAATATAAAGAATCTTTCTCTTGCTCATATCTCGCCTTTAATTTTTCTAGTACTAATCTTTTTCTGTTAAGTAATAATTCATTTATCTGATCTATGTTTACTTTCCAGTAATATATAAATAAACCCGTTTCTTTATCTCTTGTTTTACGATAGGTTATAAAACCTTGCTCAGAAAGTAAATATAACTTTTTCCTAATTTCGTTCACTTTTACATTAAGCTCTTTCGCTATATCATCATCTGTCATTTCAATTCTCTTTCTTAAGAGAAACTTTAATAATTCTGTTGCATCTTCACCAACTAGATCCTTTGCCAAGCTAAGTATCAATTCTTCTGCCCTACTACTCATTTTTCCTCACCTTCTTCCCCCTTTCTTGGGGTATAATAGATAATTTTGCATCACTAAATTGTATATTTAGTTCTCCACCCTTATATATTCTATCCAGAAAAATAGCTAATGCAGCAACTTCAGAATGAGGCTGGTTACCTATAGCAATGTTATAATCTGAATTATAATAATACCAGCCTTCTACTTTTTCTGATCCTACAACAACTAGTATTTTTGTATTTTTATTTATTATTTTTTCCATTATATTATCTATAGGAATTCCATACATTGTCAAATGAACCACAATGCCTCCAGAGTTTCTCCAATCTCTAACTACTTTTTTTGGATTTTTAACAAATTCTATTGAAAAATATTTTCCGCCCCAATTAGCTTTTACTTTCTCTATGGTCTTTAACAGATTCATATCCTCTCCATGAATAAATATTCCTTTGGCCCCAAATGCTCTAGCTACAAGAGCTACATGCGTTGTAACTCTTTTGTCCCTTTCTGGTCTATGATGCAATCTTAAAACGTAAATATCTTTTAAATTAATGCTAATATCTTATCCCTTAATATATTCATATTTATTCCTTTTAACGCTGATACTGGAATTACATCTATTATTGGAGTATAGAGTGAGTTTGCTAATTCTTTTACTAAACTTACTTTCTCCTCTACTTCTTTCTCTTCATTATTTTTATCAATTTTATTTAATACTATGATCATAGGCTTCCCAGATATTCCTAATTCACGTAATATTTCAAGGGAACTTTGCAACATTTCAATCAGTAAAGTACTTGACAAAGAAGAATCCAATACAAGTAATAGAGCATTAGCGTATTTTGCCTCTGATAAAGTAACAAAGAAAGCTTCAATTATTTGTGGCGGAATACCTCTAATAAAACCCACAGTATCCACAAGCATTATTTTCTTTCCATCTATTGGTATTGCATATCTTTTAGGTGATGTAGTTGTAAACATTGAGGAGTCTACTTTTTGATTCAACCCAGTTAAGTAATTAAAAATAGTAGTTTTACCAGCGTTAGTATAACCTACAATTGCTATACTATTGAAATTGACTCTCCTTACTTGATCTTCTTTAGCTTTTTTTATTTCTTCCAGCTCTTTTCTTATTTTTACTATTCTTCTCTGATAAAGCCTAATTGTAGATTCTACTCCGTATACACCGGCACCCAAAGGACCTTGCTGTTCAGTAATTTTAGTCTTTTTATACATGTCTTTAAGGATAGGTAATTCGTACTTTAACTTAGCTAATTCTATTTGCAATTTTGCCTCTTTAGATCCTGCATGAAGCGCAAATATTTCTAGAAGAAGAATAACTTTATCTAATATTTTCTTTCCTAAAAGTTCCTTGTTAAGATTTATAAAATGCCTTGATTTTAATAAATCAAAAATTATGATAGCATCTATATCATTCAATTTTTTAATTTCCTCTACTTTATCTTTTTGAATATAAAAATTTGGATTTGGTTTTTTTGGTATTTTGTAGATTTTTGTTATTTCATAAAATGCTGTTTCTGCTAATGATAAGGCTTCGTCTTTGTATTCCTCTGCTGTAAAGAGTATTGCTTTCACTTCTTTCCCTCTCTGATGTTTGCTACATCACCCAGCGTTAGCTCAAAATCTTTTTCCTCTCCTTCTTCTTCTGACTCAACTGGTACTAGCAGTTTGATTCCTAAGATTTTTTCTAATTGTTTTGCTTGTTGTATTGTTGGTTTTAATTTACCACTTTCAAATCTCTTTATTACATTTTCTGAAACTTTTAATTGTTGAGCTAACTGTTGTTGTGAAAGACCATGTCTTTCTCTAGCTTCTTTAATTAACTTGTAATAATCATCTACTACTTCTAATTCCACTTCAGTAGATAATTTTGGTGTCGATGCTTTTATTTTTTTCTTTTCTTCGTTTTTCTTTATTTCTTTTTCATTAACTATTTTTGCAGATTTTCTAATTTTATTATAACAAGATAGGCATACAGTAATAATACTCCCTTCATAGGCAACTGTAATACCTTTTCCTTTTATAGGAGCACCACACATTTCACAGTATTTTTGTGCTGAGCTTTGCATACTATATATTCTTTATTACTACTCTTAAACGTTTTTAGGTTTAATTATACAAAGATATTATTGGGGTAAATTGTCTGACGAATTAGACAGTTACAGAGCCAAACATTATAATAGTGATGATCCAATAGTAAGATTACTTGAAGAGAAAATAGAATCTCTAACTAAAGAACTTGAAAAACTACGTCAAGATTTAAATTGGTATAAAGGTGAACTTGAAAAACTACTAGCTCCTCCATATATTGAAGCAATTGTATTGGACATACTACCAGACGGGAAAGTAATAGTAAGAAGTTCTTCTGGACCTAATTTAATAGTTAATGTTTCCTCAAATATTGATATTAAAAAGCTTAAACCTGGCTCTCTAGTAGCATTAACTCAAAGAGGATCCACTATAGTTGAAGTATTACCGGAAAGAGAAGATGCATATGTAAAGTCGTTTGAAGTTATAGAAAAACCTAATGTTCATTATTCTGATATCGGAGGATTAAATGAGCAAATAAACGAAATAAGAGAAGTTATAGAATTACCTTTAAAAAACCCAGAATTATTTAAAGAAATAGGTATAGATCCGCCTAAAGGTGTATTACTTTACGGTCCACCTGGAACTGGTAAAACTTTACTAGCAAAAGCCGTGGCAACAGAAAGTAATGCAACATTTATTCAAGTTGTTGCTTCTGAATTTGCACAAAAATTTGTAGGAGAAGGAGCTAGAATTGTTAGGGAAGTATTTGAGTTGGCAAGAAGAAAAGCTCCATCAATAGTATTTATAGATGAAATAGATGCAATTGGTGCTAAAAGAGTGGATATGGGAACTAGTGGAGAAAGGGAAATACAAAGGACTTTAATGCAATTATTAGCTGAGATAGATGGATTTAAACCATTAGATAATGTTAAAATTATTGCCGCAACAAACAGGCTAGACATTCTTGATCCAGCACTACTGAGACCAGGAAGGTTTGATAGGTTAATTGAGGTACCTTTACCGAATTTTGAGGGAAGAAAGGAAATATTTAGAATCTATTTGCAAAAAATGAAAACAGATGGCAATATTAGATATGATATCCTTGCTAGCATGACTGAAGGATTTAGCGGTGCTGAGATTAAAAATGTGTGTACTGAAGCAGGGTATATTGCAATTAGAAATGGAAGAAAGTATGTTAACATGACTGATTTAATTACAGCTATAGAAAAAATTAAAGCTAAAAATAATAAAGCTAAAAATACTGACAGAACAGAAAAGTATGTTTAACTTAACTAAACCTTTAAAAGCACAAAAAGATGAAATAAATTATTTACGTTATATTGCAATGTATCAGTTTTCTTCAAAAGTAGCTTCTTGTTTATTTCCAGAAGATTCTACATTTTTTATACAGAGATCATTAACTACTAATAGAATAAGAAATATTCTTACAGAAGATAAAAGATTATTCTTAGTATTAAGGGCACAAGATAATCTTTTCTCTATTACAGAAATAAGTGGACAAATTATAAAAAATTGTACTTCCCCTCCTTCATTTAGGTTTATTATTAAGAACGAGGTGGCTAGCTTTATTAGAGAAGGAAGAAATGCTTTTTGTAAGTTCGTCATAAACTCTGATCCCAGTATTAGAGCTGGTGATGAAGTCTTAGTTGTTGATGAACAAGATAACTTGTTAGCTGTAGGAAGAGCAAAAGTCTCTGGTGAGGAAGTAAAACAATATAAAAGGGGATTAGCTGTAATTGTAAAGAGAGGAATAAAAAATGTCTATCAAGATAATTCTAAAGGGAATTAGTGAAGATGAACTAAAAGGTGCTAAGTTTATTACCGGTTTTAGAACATTAGGTGAAGTAGGTTATATAGCTACTAGATATTTAGTTTTAAAGTTAGGAATGAAAAGAGTAGGCTTCGTTTTGACTAAATATTTAAGAGATGTTACATTTATTGATGAGTACGGACTAGCAACACCTTTTGAATTATTTTATGATAACAATAATAATATCTTAGTGTTGTTAAGTCATCTATTACCACTACAAAGAGAAATGAATATCTTCTCAGCAAAAATAATGAAGTGGTTAAAAAATATACAAGTTTCAGATATATTACTAATAGGAGGATTAGATAAAAGATACAAAAATGACAGTAGCAACTTAAGATGGTTAAAAACTTCTGCTAGTAAAATTACTCTCCCTTATCCACTAATGGAAAAACAGCTATTAATTATTGGACCCTTAGCTTTATTTACTATATATGCTGAAATTGAGGATCTTCCAGCTACAGTGTTATTACCTTATGCAGATAGAGAAAGAATAGACCCTGCAGCTGCAGCAATCGCATTAGAGGAAATTAATAAATTATATGGATTAAAGGTTGATGTGTCAGAACTATACGAAGATGCAAGAAAGATTGAAGAAGAATTGCAAAGGCAATTAGAGTTAGTTCAAAAAGAATTAACTAAAGAAGGCTCCAATAGAGTTTATATGTGATAAATATTTTTCACAACCTATGAAATCAATTTTTGTATATCCTTTAGATCTTACAAATTCAACTATTTTACTTTCAATATAACGTAAAACATCTTCATCAATTTCCTCTGGATATTCAGTTTGAAAGTATGGATAGACTTCTATTAGATTTATCGGTATTAAACCATAAAAAGGATTAAAAAGATATATGTCTACATTCTCATTATTTTTCACTTTTTTTAATATATTTTCTCTTTTTTCACAAATTATAATAGCTTTATCGTTATTCTTATTAATCCTATCTAAGAAATTATAATGCCTAACAATTTCTGGTCTATTTAAAGACTTAAGATCGAACAAGAAAATTCCTCTAATATTTCCTTTTACTCTTGGATCATATTTTTCTAAGTAATCTTTATATTTTAATATTTTTTTAAAAGCAGAATACACTGCTGGGTGAGAGTATGCTTTTTCTTGAATATATTCAAATAATCTTCCTTCTCTAATAGCTTGTTTTATAGCATTAAGTTCTTCCTTAATTACATAAAGATTATGAAGAGCCAAAAGTTTTGTTCTTTCTTCTTTTGGTAACTCTAGCAGCTCTTTGGGTGTGTATTTTAAGCAGATTGGACATGAACATGGAAAATATTCTAACTCTTCTAGTCTATATACTCTACTTCTCGTTATGTACCTATTATCCCTAGCATAAAGTATATATGATGCAGAATCAAAAGAATCTACACCTAGTGCTATAACAAGAGGCATTATATGAGGAAGACCGCCACCAAAAAGATGAAAAGGTTTGCCTCTACTTACATTACTTTTTGCTATAAATACCATATCGATCAATAAGGAATAGTCGTACTTTTCCATTACTACTGTAGGACTTCCTAATGCTAGCATTTTAAATGCCTCGTTTTTATCAGCCTCTATCGCCGAATATTCAACAAGGTCTAGAAATCTTCCACCTTGAATGGGGTGTACCCAAATCCTTTCTGAATCATTTTTGACTATATCCTCTATTTCTTTTGCCCTCTCTAACGTGATTTTTACACTGTTAATAGCTTCATCTCTGCTATTTGTATCACCAGTAGGAAGATCTAAATAGACTGCTATATCTGTATTTATATCCCTCTCGTACTCAACTATCTCTCTATTTGTAACTTCTATGTTTCCGTATTGAAGTATCTGATAAGCTCCAGAATCAGTCATTATTACACCATTAAATTGTAAAAAGCTATGAATATCTTGAATTTTAGTATTAGTTATCTTTTTTATTAAATATGCATTTGTGATTAAATTCTTAAACCCTAAATTTTCTATATCTTTTATCGAGATTTCAGATTTAAAAGGATTAATTACTGGAAAGAATACCGGTGTTTCTAGTTTTCCACTTTTTGTCTCTATGATTCCTATTCTACCAGCTAGATCTTCATCTTTTATTTCAAATTCTCCTACCATTTTAAGATCCTTTCTTTTTCTTATTTATATAATCGTTATATAAATCGTAAATTCTTTGTGCCAAGGGTCCGCTTCCTTCCACTCCATTTTCAGAAACTTTTATCCTATCAAGTATTACTACAACCCCCGCCTCCTCATAGACTTTTGCGTCTCCTGCACGTAAATTAAGCTCTTTCGTCACTAAATC
Organism: Sulfurisphaera tokodaii str. 7; assembly: GCF_000011205.1. Taxonomy (NCBI): domain Archaea; kingdom Thermoproteati; phylum Thermoproteota; class Thermoprotei; order Sulfolobales; family Sulfolobaceae; genus Sulfurisphaera; species Sulfurisphaera tokodaii. The sequence continues at coordinate 347,001 of NC_003106.2, read as the reverse complement.
TGCAAATTCTTTCGGATCAAATATAGGCGAAGATTTGACTAGAATTTCAGTTATAGAATTTCCATTTAAAATAACTTTATAATAAGTGTTATTATCATTATCTTTTGCATTTGTTAGTGTTAAAATAAATGGTGATAGCTCATATGAAGATAAAGTACCGTAGTAGATTTTATTATTAATAAGCCTTACAACAATCGCTTTATCTAGAAGGGAATTTAATTCCGTTGCAACTCTTCTACTACTCATCAAAATGAATAATAGTTAATATTATTTAAGATTAAACTATTATAAAGGGTATGTCAGTTCAGGTTGAAGGTAAAGTCGAGACTACATGTAAAATAACCTCAATAGATAAGGGTAGTTTAAAGGGACTTATTATAATCAAAATGGATTGTGGAATATATCAAGTAGAGTTTGATATATTGGAAAGTATTAATATCTTTAAACAAGAAGAAAATGTATCGATGATTATATCAAGAGAAAAACCAGTTTATACTTCTAATGATTTTTGTGCGCACGGATATCTTTTTTATGAGAAACCGGAAGGCAACAAAATTTTAGATCAAATATCTCTATTTGGATTAATAGTAAAAATCTATAGCGAAAAAGGATTAATAGGTAATAGTCTATTTAAGATGATGGACCATGTCTATTTTTGTGTTAAAAAATCTTTATAAAATCTTCGCTTGATGTATTATCTCTTTTTATCGTTAATATATCTATTCCGTCACCTGAAGTTACATCTCTTTCTATTGCAGCTTTTAGTGCTTTTAGAACAATTTCTTTCCCTTTATCTAAATTCATACTTGGATCATATTCACTTTCTAAAACTCCTATTGCTACTCTGGCACCAGAACCAACAGCAGCGTAATTATCTTCAATTAATGAACCTATAGGATCTAAAACAAACAATTTGGGACCTTCATCGTCTACACCACCAAATAACAATTCCGAAATAAAGGGGGTCCACTTATACTGGTATAGTATAACTGATAATAACTTAGCTGCTGCCTTTACTGATATAGGCTTATTATTATACATTTCGTAATACTTTATCTCAACATTCATTAAACGTGTTAATGTTTGAATATCACCCATTATACCAGCTCCAGCTATGCCGAATCTTCCTATTTTAAAAACTTTTTTAGCTGATCTACTAAGTACGAAACCGCCATAACTAAGTCTCCTTTCAGCAGCAAGAATTATACCGTCATTAAGTTTAATACCTAACGCTGTTGCAGGAAGTTCTTCCATGTTTTAATAACCCATGAAAATGATTATTTGATAACTTAAATTATTTGCTTAAGATAGTCCAAAAGGTTTTCTTCCTTAATAGTCACTTGCTCTTTTGTACTGAGATTTTTCAAAGTTATAGTTTTATCTTCATATTCCTTTTTACCTATGAAAATTAAGAACGAGTACCCTTCCTCAGCATAAGAAGGAATTAATTTAGAAATTGATATAGATTTTAGATTAATCGTAGCAATATAATTATTTGATCTTAATTTATCCACAATTCTAATAGCATATAATATAGCTTCGTCTGATAAAACTATTACACCTATTTTGTTTTGCTTCTCTTTTACAGTATTAGGCTCCTCAAGTACTAATGCTGTCCTCTCAACTCCTATAGCAAAACCTATAGCTGGAGTTTGAGGACCTCCATACAGTTCCACAAGGTTATCATATCGTCCTCCACCAGCAATACTAAAAGAAACAGAAGGATGTAACACTTCAAATATTAAACCGGTATAATAAGCTAAACCTCTAACAAAACCTAAGTCTATATATGAATTTACACCTAGATTATCTAATATATTTTTGAGTAACATAATCCTATCTAGATCTTGAATTAAATCCTTTAAATTATATTTTTCTGTAAGATCTTCTTTAATCTTATTATAACTTGAGATATCTAAATTATTTACACTTAGGATGTTAGTTATAAGTTCTGTATATTCTGAACTTGGTAAAAGTGATAATGCCTCATCAATTTTTCCTTTATCTATTAAATGTAGAAAATGCTCTTGAAGATTATCACTTATGTTTAATTTATTAAGTATTTTTCTTATTAATGATATATTATTTATTTTCAATCTAATTTTATTTATAAGATTTAATTCTCTATATATCTCTATTAATATTTGTAATATTTCTAAATCTGAATAAATATTGGAAGATCCTAGTAATTCTATACCAGCTTGCCTAAACTCCCTATATCTACCAAATTGAGGCTCATCGTATCTATATACAGTTCCTAAATAGTATAAGCGTATAGGCTTAGGTAAATGTTGTAATGAATTAAGATAAAATCTAACTATACTAGGTGTGAACTCGGGTCTTAATGCAACTTCTCTACCGGCCTTATCTTTAAAGACATACATTGTATTTCTAAGTTCTTCTCCTCCTTTTAAAGCGAATAGTTGAAAATCTTCTACAATAGGTGTTTCCACTTCTTGATATCCAGCTAGTTTTACAATTTTCAAAAAAGCATTCTCGACTACTTTTATTTTATGAAGCTCTTCGCCATAATAGTCTTTCATTCCTCTTACTGGCTCATAAGAAATCATTTCTTACTCACTTTTTACCTAAATTTATTTCGGATAATAAATAGTATGTTACATCACCATATTTATCCACTATTGCAATCACACCTTTTTTCTTAATTCTATTAGAAAAATCCACAAATTCTTCTAATTCTTTTACACTGAGGGTTTTATTTTCATTTACCGGATATACCACGTATTCGTACTCATTTGCCATGTTAATGAAAATAAATTTTCCACTAATTATCGATTTTCTTCCTCTTTGCTTAAGGTCATTTGCTATTATTAACATATCAATATCTTCATTCATCTGGGTCTCTATAGTAAGTTATACCTTATAAGTATCATATATACTTTAGGAATCCTATACACTCATGAAGTGCCCATATTGTGAAAGTGAAAATTTAGTTTGGGATTATAAAAATGGTAATTTAGTTTGTACAAGTTGCGGTTCAGTCATTGATAAAATATATTACGAAGACTCTACTAGTTATGACGAAAGTGTTTATTTCCCAGAAACTTTATATTTCGATTTTTTCTCGAAAACTAAAAGAATTAAAGAATTCAAGAATAAAACTCTTAAAGGTAGAAGAAACAAATTACAAAGTACAATTATATATAACGGTTCAGTAATTAAAGAGACCTCGTTGAATGCAATGAAATTTTTGGAAAATAACGAGAAATTATTATTATTATATGATACTATTGATAATCTTCCAGTATTTCATTCAAAAAGCGTTAAATATAAATTGGCAATTGCACTATATTTTTACGATAAAAAAGAATTTAATAGATTATCAAGATATTTGAATATTAGTAATAAATATATGAATAAAATATTATCTAAAATAAAAATTAAGGAAAAAACTAAAATACAGCATATTTTGAAAAATAAAATAGGAAAAAGGACTAATAATAGTTTTTATAATATTTAACAAAGCATTATTCTTTTTACTTCTTTAAATATAACTTTTATTATATAAAAATTAAGATATTGAGTTAAATCACAGAGTATAAATTCACGCAAAACACTAACAGAAAATTTTTTATATAAGCACTTCTTATGTGCTTTCAGCGGTGGAAAAAATGTCAACCACAGCTACAGTTGCAACTACACCTGAAGGTATTCCAGTTATTATATTAAAAGAAGGGTCAAGTAGAACTTATGGCAAAGAAGCATTAAGAATAAACATAGCCGCTGTAAAAGCTGTAGAAGAAGCTCTAAAAAGTACTTATGGACCTAGAGGAATGGATAAAATGTTAGTTGATAGTCTGGGTGATATTACTATTACAAATGATGGTGCCACAATCCTTGACAAAATGGACTTACAACATCCAGCAGCTAAATTATTAGTACAAATAGCCAAAGGACAAGATGAAGAGACAGCAGATGGTACAAAGACTGCGGTAATTCTCGCAGGAGAATTAGTTAAAAAGGCAGAAGAACTACTATATAAAGAGATTCATCCAACTATTATAGTAAGTGGATTTAAGAAGGCAGAAGAACAAGCATTAAAAACAATAGAAGAAATTGCTCAAAAGGTATCTGTCAATGATATGGATATATTAAAGAAAGTTGCTATGACATCACTAAATAGTAAAGCAGTCGCAGGTGCAAGAGAATACCTTGCAGATATAGTCGCAAAAGCAGTAACCCAAGTTGCAGAATTAAGAGGAGATAGATGGTACGTTGATCTAGATAATATACAAATAGTTAAGAAACATGGCGGTAGTATTAATGATACACAAATAATTTATGGAATTGTTGTCGATAAAGAAGTTGTTCATCCTGGAATGCCTAAGAGAGTAGAAAATGCAAAAATTGCATTGCTTGATGCTTCCTTAGAGGTAGAAAAGCCAGAATTAGATGCAGAAATCCGTATAAATGACCCTACACAAATGAAGAAATTCCTTGAGGAAGAAGAAAACTTACTGAAGGAAAAAGTAGATAAGATTGCTGCTACTGGTGCTAATGTAGTAATATGCCAGAAAGGAATTGATGAAGTCGCACAACACTATCTGGCAAAGAAAGGAATTTTGGCTGTAAGAAGAGCTAAAAAGAGTGACTTAGAAAAATTAGCCAGAGCTACTGGTGGTAGAGTAGTATCTAATATTGATGAATTAACTCCACAAGATTTAGGATATGCAGCACTAGTAGAAGAAAGAAAAGTAGGAGAAGATAAAATGGTATTTGTTGAAGGAGCTAAGAATCCCAAAGCTGTAAGTATATTAATTAGAGGAGGTTTAGAAAGAGTAGTTGATGAGACAGAAAGAGCATTAAGAGATGCTCTAGGGACTGTAGCCGATGTAATAAGGGATGGTAGAGCAGTAGCAGGTGGTGGAGCAGTAGAATTGGAAATTGCAAAAAGATTAAGGAAATATGCACCGCAAATTGGAGGCAAAGAACAGTTAGCTATTGAAGCTTATGCGTCAGCATTAGAAAACCTTGTAATGATATTAATTGAAAACGGTGGTTATGATCCTATTGATCTGTTGGTAAAACTAAGAAGTGCCCATGAGAACGAGGCAAACAAATGGTATGGTATTAATGTGTTTACTGGCCAAGTAGAAGATATGTGGAAACTTGGAGTCATAGAGCCCGCAGTAGTAAAGATGAATGCAATTAAAGCTGCAACCGAAGCTGCAACATTAATATTAAGAATTGATGATCTAATAGCTGCAGGAAAGAAGTCAGAAAGCAAAGGCGGAGAATCTAAGAGCGAAGAAAAGAAAGAAGAAGATTAAGCTACTTTTTTTACCTTTATTAGAGTTTCTTTTCTTAAATTTGGTGCAACCAATAGAGCTTCTCCTACGTCAAGCTTATCTAGTATTTGTATCTCTTCTTTTTCTAGTGATATTGAGTCAGCAATAACTTTTTTATCTACATTGGATTTAATAGAGTGAATTATCTTTATACTTGTATTCTTAATAACTTCTTGGTCAACATTAGAAGGACTCTGAGATATTATACATAGCCCTACATTGAACTTTCTAATTTCTTGTAACGCCCTATTTATTACAGTATTCACTTGGCTAAAATAGTTTTGAGCCTCCTCAATAATTATAAATATTTTTCTGTCTCTATTCTTGGTTTCTATTACATATTCTAATAAAAATTTTAATATCATTAAGCCATATAATTTTCTAAGCTTTATATTTCTAATAAAGCTTAAATCAATTATGTTTCCTCCTCTTAATTTTTCGCCTAAATCTAAGTAAGTGTAACCGCTCTCCGATGAGAAGAGTTTTTCGCCTAACCCAGAAAATATCATTATTATCTTTCTAATCAAAGCAAATTTAATATCTCTTTGCATATAGGTATTATCTGGTATATTTGCAGATATTATTTGTAAAAGTGATTTGAAACTGAATTCCTTCATCTGATTTAAGGCTTCTAAACCCAAGTAAAGTATAAACTTTTGTGGTTCGGTAAGTTCTAGAACATCACCAATCAATTCTGTTATATCCATAGTTGTTAAATCATCCATATTAATAGGATTCAGAACTAGATAATTCTTATTATTATACAAATTAAATTTAGGAAGTAAATTCTTATATTCACCATGCCAGTCTAATATTATTACATCAAATCCTTTTTTATAAAGTTCGTCAGCAATTATTGCAGCTGTATTTGACTTGCCACTTCCTGTAGATCCAAAAATTCCTATATGTCTAAAAACATCATTTGATCTTATCCCTACGGGTAGTTCAGTAGCATCTATTATATTACCTAGTTCTATGTCGTATTCTCCAATAACTACACGATTAGCTTTTATATCATATTTCATTTGACCTACATATCCTCCATATGAGACACTTCCTAAGAGTTTAGGTATTGGAAATACAGTATCTGTTTTTAATTCTACAGGTTCTAATGTGATATGAGGTGCAATACTTTCAATCATATTTTTAGTTAATATAGTTTCGTTTCTAAAACTTTCATAATCATTATCTTTTTTAGCATAAAATATAATTGCACTTCCAGGTGATGGGTCTAAAAGAGTTACTATAGCTATTTTTAAATGTCTCTCCTTATTTCTTCTAATTGTATCAATAGCTAGTTGAAGCTCAGAGTTATAATCTATCTTTCCCTCATTATTTTCTTTTCCTATTATTCTAAACCCTATGAAGTAATATTTTTGGTTATCTATTTCTATTTCATAAATGGAGTTAGTTATGACTGATTTAAGCATTATTTTTTCTATTCTATTATTAAGATTTAATTTATATATTAGTATTAATAGAGCTATAAAAATAATAGTTATAAAAATAATAAAATTATTATATTTAATTAGATGTAAAGAGATTAGTAATAGATATACACCAATAATAAAAGGAACAAAAGCAAGGTATTTCTGATTCATATAATATTGGTTCTAAACTTATATGAGAGTCTCAAGTGAATTAATAGCTATATTAGATAATTGAATTCTAGTTTCTTTGTCAATTTTCTTATAATTATTTTTCTCATTTCTGCAACATTTTATAATATACTTTTTTTGGGAAATTTTTATTTTATTTAGAATTTCATTTATATTAAGAGATCCGTATAATAATGTTAAGAAAAATATTTCAGGAGATTTTATTCTGTTTTTGTATCCTTTATCTAAATAATAAAAAAATACTTCACAAGCATGACTAGCTAAAATATCCTTCGGTATAAAATCTATGATCTGAACTATACAATTCTCATTTAATCCAATATATTTTTTAATATCATCTATACTTGAAGAGAATTCACTAATCTCCATTTTTATCCTCCATGATTAATTGGAATTATTTCTACCGTATCATTTTCACCTAGTTGCTTATTATATATCCTATAATCTCTTCCATTTATTAGAATTATATATCCAGCCCTTATTTTACCGTCATGACTTATAATATCATTCTTATCTATTTCTTTTATTAAATCTATTATATCATTATAAGAATTTTTAAGAATAATTCTATCAGTTCCAAAATAATTTACTAATGGACCTTTAAAAATAATATTTACCATATATTTACCCTTCACCCTCTATATATTCTTCTTCTACCTCATTTTTAACTTGAGTTCTTTGCATTTTTGCATATCTTGTCAAGTAACCAGCAATCCTATTTCTAACCTTTTTTGACATAACATCAACATATGCATCTACTATTTTTTTATTAGCTTGATAATCAGTGGAAATTTGATCTTTAAATTTCTCATATAATTGCATGGCTACTCTCTTTATATCTTTGGTGTACACATTGCCCACATAAATCACCTTAAATTAAGATAAAGAAAGGAAAAGAAAAAATTAATCATGACCTTGACTTTCTTCTTTAGCATAAATACTTTCTTTAGCTTTGTAAACATCTGACTCTTTTTTGAATCTATCTTTTAGTTTTTCTAAAATTAAAGGTAATGTAGTATATTCCATTTCCGTTGGTTCTAATCTATGTGGCATAAATGGACCGTGACGTCTCATATAGTCAGCAACAATATTAGCAAGACGTCTTGTTTCATCAAATGCTGGATCATCAAATAAATCTGTGGGACCAACAAGTCTTCCATTTTTCACATTAAAACCAAGTCCTAATAATCTTGGTGGACCATCAAAACGTGTAGCCTTAGCATCTCTTTGAGATACAGGCATTAAAGGACCATAATGACTACCTCTCATCCATCCAGGAACTAAATGTGGGAAAGCAAAAGCTTCTAATGCTTCACCTAAAGCTGGCAAACCATGTTGTAACCTTACTATCATAACAGGGTCGTCTTTACCTACATATTTTCCAGCTATTAAATTCAGCCTTTCTATGGAAACTACAGCAGCTAATAAGTTATCCTCGTTTCTGTATACCCTCCTTATAACATATCTAGCTGGTGTACCTATAAGTGCTAATAAATCATAGATTTCTTGAGGTGCTGAAAGCATTACTGCCTCTCCTTGATAAACGTCCAACACCTCAAACTTAAAACCACCATGCATAGTAGGATCAATAACTAAACCGGGTGTATTAAACGGATCTGCAAACATCTTATATAAGGGCAAATTATAAGCACCAGGTTCAGTCTTATCTGCCATAAAAATAGCTATAGGTTCAGATGCTCTTTCTTCAATTTCCATTTCTGCTACTCCTGGACCTAAACCTCTTACATTCCCTGAAAATGAATCTGATAGTAAATCTTGACCCGCTGCATATAAACCTAAATCTTTAGCCACCTTTGCAGCTTCTTTAAATGCGTTCCAAGCAGTTTCATGAACTTTAGTATCTAGTTCTCCTCTAGTATGAGTCATTATAAGTTGAAGATCATCACCAACATGAGTTATGTAGTAATCCAAAATTATTCCTTGCTCTTTAGCAGAAGCTAATACTTTATTAGCGGCTGCCATAGTGTCTGGATGAACTATGTGATGACCAGCTAAACTTCCTATATCCGCCTTTATTACACTTATAGTAGTTTTCATCACTCTCTTATTACTCTATACAGATAAAAACTTTATGCGGATTCTTCTTTTATAACCTTTAAAGAGTAATATTCCCCAGTTTCTTTTTGTAATCTATCTAGATAACTACCTGGCTTATTTACTCGAGGTCTTCCAGTATCCATATCTCTTCTAAATGTTATTCTTAATTCCTTTAGAAATTCATTCATACCGCTACTTAGAGTTTGTGGAGTTTTGCCTATGCCATAAAACCCTGGAGCGCCAGAAAATACCATTATTCTATCTGCTATATAATCATGTAGAGCTAAATCGTGATCTACCATAAAAGTAACGCTTTTTCTCTCCCTAGTAACTCTTTTTATCGCTTTTGCTACTATATATCGTTCTTCTACATCTAAATATGATGAAGGTTCATCAAGAACATATATATCTGCTTCCCTAGAAAGAGTTGCTGCAATATATAATTTCTGCAATTCACCACCACTTAAATCTTTTACATATGACTCTAAAATCCTATGCAAATTTAATCTTTTTATAACTTCTTCGTAGAACCACGAGGAAGAGGATAATATATCTTTTCTTACATTTTCTAAGTATTGCTGCACTGTTCCATCATAATCTGGAACAATTTTCTGAGGCTTGTATGATAATGTAAGCCCTTCTGTTAAGACCTCACCAGAATCAGGTTTTATTTCACCCACTAAAATACGCATAAAAGTTGTTTTACCAATCCCATTAGGACCTACTATACCTATTACTTCCCCTTCTCTCGCATAACCACCTTTTACTTCTAAATAAAAGCTCTCTAATTTCTTTGTAATATCTGTCCAAATAACTTTTTGTAAAGCTTGTGGGTTAAAATCTAAATCTGTAAGATCTTTCAAATTGAACTTTATTTCCTCTTGTCTTATTTTTACGTTTTCAGCTGGTAAATAACCTCTTAAGAAATTATTAATTCCTACTCTATTGCTATATGTTTTAGAAACCCTTCCATAAACAGAGCTTTTGCCATATATAATGTTTACTAAATCTGCTAAATAATCTAGGACAATCAAATCGTGCTCTACTACCAAAACATATTTATTTTTAGTTAATTCACGTATTCCATAAGCCATATTTATTCTCTCCCTAATATCAAGATAAGACGAAGGTTCATCAAATAGGTATATATCAGCATCCTTCAATAATGTGGCTGCTATTAATAATTTCTGTAATTCACCACCACTTAAATATCTTACATCCTTTTCCCAAAAACTTTTCATATTAAGGAGTTCCCTAACCTCATCTATTTTTCCCCTTTGATCAGCTCTTTTTAGTAATTCATTTACAGTACCTTTAAGATATTTAGCTGCATATTCTACATATTGTATCTTATGTGCTACTCTTATTTTTTTATTATATAATTGATAAAAATAGTCATATATTTCTTTTCCTTTAAAATGATCTAAAACCTCGTCAGTAGTTAATTTAGCTTGAGGATCGCCAAAATTAGGAATAAGCTCACCGCTTAAAATCCTTAGAATAGTAGATTTACCAGTACTATTTTTCCCTAATATTCCTATTATATATCCTCTTTTTGGTGTTACAATTCCGAAAAGCTTGAAACCATTTATTTTATATCTGTGTATTACATCTTCGCCATACTCATCTGGAAGATTTACAATATCTATAGCCTCAAAAGGGCATTTCTTAATACATATACCACAACCGATACAAGTCTCCTCATATATTATCGGTTTTCCTTTAACTAAATCAGATAATTCAATAGCTTTACTACCTGATCTATTAATAGGACAGAAAGTAATGCATTCTAAATTACACTTATCTGGCTTACAAAAATCATAATTAATTACTGCAACTCTCATAATGACACCTAACTTAAATAAAAGTAAGAAAAAACTTTAATTTATTACCATTCTTCCTCTTCAAACTCTTCTTCTTCCCAATCTTCCTCTTCCTCAAACTCGTCAAATTCTTCTTCCCAATCTTCCTCAAAAACCAAAACCTTCACCACATCATGACATATTTAATTAACTTAAAAAATTACCTTAGGAATTTTGGTTGGCATTAAGAGTGTTAAGTATTAATAAATCCCAAAAAGTACTCTACAAAACTACAAGTTATTAGAGCAAATATTTCTAAAAAGAGTATAGTATATACTAAATAAGATATCCCCATACTTTTATAAAACCATTAATAATAAAATAATATGATAAACTCTACATATCGAATTCTTTACGCAACGTATACTACTTGTTTAGATGTAACGGTGGAGGAACGATACTTAGTGACCCATTTCCTAAGTCGCTTTGTTTTCTGAATTCATTTTTTACAACAAAAATATTTGTTATCTACTTTTAATTTAACTCATTTTTACAGCAAAAATTGACGTGATACCACAATGCGTTTAAAATTTTGCAACCATAATACTGTGAGGCGAAATGGCGGATAAACAACGTAGATATAAGTTCGGTAATTATATTTTGCGCGAAAGAAAAGGTCGGTATTATGCCTATAAGCTGGAAACGATAAACGGTGAGGTAAAAGAGCGTTACGTTGGTTCTTTAGTTGACGTAGTTGAATCATATCTAAAAATGAAATTGGGGGTCATAAGGAGTATCCTCCTACAAGCGGACCCGCCGGGATTTGAACCCGGGACCACCGGCTCCGAAGAACACATAACCTTGCATTTTAGGCTAACTTTTGCACGTGCTATTTTGCATCTAAAGCATTTCGAAAAATAATTATTCAACAAAAATGCCAAATATACATTTACTCTCGCGTGTTTTCTAAATCCTCTTGCTAAGATAACACACCTTTATCCGTTTGTATGGGGTCAAGAAGATCGCTAACTTTATTTCTCACTTCAAGGACTCTTTTCCTTACCTCATCTAATTTTGCCAACACTTCTACTTGCTTACTAGGCAAACACTCTGATAACAATTGTTCTTCCATTCCGTGCCCCCAAAACACGATGAACTCGGGATCAACATTGCATATAATTTCCCTATGCAAACCCTTATTTTGTACAAACTGAACGATAGTTAAAAGTACTGGATTCTTTTCAACATCAGACCACTTTAACTTACTGAAAAACTGCTTTAATAACTCGCTATTATAAAACACAAAGTTAATGAATAAATTGTAATTTTCTCGCGAAATATATTGCTTCAGAAATTTAATATCTTCATCGTTTAGTTCAACCTTTCGGTCCTCCGGAATAATGGTCATTGAGCCACTCTTAATCCCTGCCAAAGCCGTGTAATATAACAATCTCCATTTCGATTCCTTTAATAATTCTAAAGCACGCGGGAGTATTTTCTTGAACCTCTGCACGAGTCTGCATGAAGTATCTAAATTGGAAAATCTCAGTAACAATGAAGCGATATCGGGAGTTAACGTGAATTCATCATACTCAATTCTCTCCAAAACATATTTCCTTGGACTTTTCCCTATGCCCTTTATTCTGAAACCCTCTTCCATAAACTCCTCATTTAACTCCTTAATTAATTGCTCAACACGTCTGGGGCTAACCTTAAGCAAGTTCATTAACTCCTCCTTGCTAACCTCCTTCCTCTTAATTAATATTTCCTTTATATTATCTTTCTTATCTTTCGCTGTTTCACTCATAACTACAGTTTAGCGAAACGCAATATATTAATTTACCGCACTGCTTTCGATTTATCTCATTTCGCTTAGATTAACCTCCTTTCGCTTTACTAAACCACACGTGGGGGGTTCCTTTCGCTTTTGAATTTCCTTTCATTTCATTTTAAATTAAATCCCTTTCGCTTTATCCATGAATTTTAATATATAGCGAAATTTCAGAGATTTTATCGGTGAGAAAATGTTACTCGAAGTTAAGCAAATTGTTATTCCATCCGTGACTGTTGTAGTAGCTAAGGACCGCGTGTATGGGTTCGTGCCAAAGATTTTTTCGGAAGTTATAGAAAAAGGCAAAAAATACTATGTTTATGCTAAAATTGATGATGATGTTATCCCGATCGGCTTCAAGACCTTCTACACTGTTAATAAAAACGGAACGCTAGCCATAGGTCTTCCAAAAAATTTGTTAGACTGGACAAAAATTAAAAAAATCACGCTAATCGTGCAATTAAGTTAAAAATTAGAGGGCGTGCGTATGGCTAGTTTAAACTCTGTTAGACAGATTAAAAAATCTTCATGCCCATTTGGTAGGCATTGTTATAGCGATAGTAGTATCTGTGGAGATATGGGAAGATATGCTGAATGCCCTGAGATCAAGGTAGTAGAGGTAATACAGCGTGGATAGAGTAGAATGGGCTAAGTGGTTTATTCAGCACGGGTTTGTCGTTATACCGCTGAATAAAGATGATAAGAGACCGGCAATTGAATGGAAGGAGTATCAGGATAGAAAGCCTACTGATGAGGAGTACCAGAAATTCCTTAAGATGATTGAGGAAGGACATAATTATGCAGTCTTAGGCGGGCATAATAATTTAGTAATTTTGGACTTTGAGGATAAAGAACTATTAAAGGCGTGGATAGGAGAAGATGAGCTTACTAAACTATGCAAAAACACACTCTGTGTTAATACGGTTCACGGGGGTATCCATATTTACGTTACTGCTGATGAGATACCACCACAGAAGTTCAATCCCGCATTTATTAAAGATGGGAAAGGAATAGCAGACTTACAGAGTTTTAGGAGTTATGTTGTAGGTCCTGAGTCTTGTGTAAATCATAAAACATGCAGCACAGATAAATGCCCATGGAAGGGTCAGGACTATACCACATGCTATACTTCTATTAATAATAATGAAATAAGAAAAGCTGACCTAAAGGGCATACTTAACTTTCTAATAGAGAAGGGCAAAAAGATAGGGATTGAACCATCACGTGGGGTGATAGAATGGTTAGGTGATAGGAAGGAAGAACTAAAAGCAGAGGATAAGCATTATGAGGAGTTTATTGCTGAGCTCAAGAAGAAGAACAAATTCAAGAGTGTTGAAGAGGCTAAAAATAAGATTTGTGGGAAACTTAAACACAGTAGTTTAGAGTACAAAGTTATTTGTGAAGGAAAAACTTATGCTGATGTAGGAATTGATAGGAGTCGTGGGGACTTTAGGGTAATTAAAACATCATTATATCATGGGCTTAGGGATCCGGATCTAATACTCCAGGTTTTACCAGAGGACTCTAAGGCTAAGAATAATGAGAAGTGGGATTCACGCAAATATTTCCTGATAACTCTTAAAAACGCGTGGAGTGTAGTATCAAAGTATCTTGAGGCTAAGAATATATCAAAAGAGGATAAATCAAAAGCTAAACAAATTGTTATCGAGGCTATCGCTGAGGAAATCACGCGGGAACATAGACTTGTAACATTTAAGGGAAAGGATCAGGCTAAGGAGTACGTTATCGGCTTATTTAGATTCAGTAAGAAGAAGGGGATTTATGAACCTTTTGATGTGACTATAGAGAAAATAATTAATGATAAGTTAGAGGAGTATAGGGATTTCCCATTAGGCTCTGATAAGACACGCGTGGTTAAAAATATTAAAGATGAGATTATGAGAAGAACACTTAGACCCTTAGTTAAAGAACCAATGAGAATTGCATTTAGGAATGGCACCTTGGAGTGGAATGACAAAGATATAACTTGGTATGATACAAAGGAGAGGACATCACGCGTATATGCTTTCCATTATATACCGTGGAGTGTTAAGATTGATGAGATAATAAAATTTGAGAGGAAGGAGATAAAAGTACAAGATATTGAGAATTTAGCACGCGGTGTGTGTCCTAAGAGCTTGGAGACCTTCAAATCATGGGTTGATGATAAATGGATCTTGCTCTTTGAAGTAATTGGTTACACACTTTACCCACGGTATGACTTTAATAAAGCAGTCCTACTCGTGGGTAATGGTTCAAACGGTAAGTCCACATTTCTTAATCTACTACTGAAGATACTTGGCAAAAATAACGTGTCTGCAGTACCGCTCAAGAGGATAATTGATGGTGATAAATTTGCCTCAATAGAGTTATACCATAAATTAGCAAACATTAGCAGTGAGCTCTTTGCCTTCAAAATCACAAACACTGACACTTTTAAGAAACTCACGGGGGAGGACTATATTGAGGGGCAAAAGAAGTTCAGGGATCCTATATACTTTATCAATTATGCTAAACTGATCAACTCCACGAATGAATTGCCCGTGGTAAAAGACCAGACTTATGGATTTTGGAGAAGATGGTTAGTAATAGAATTTCCACATCAATTTGATCCTGACCCAACATTCTTTGATAGGACATTTAGTAAAGATGAAATTGAGGGGATAATCACAGTTTCAATATTAGCATTTGCACGCGTGATTCAGCAGAAGAAGTTTGATTTTGAGGATAGTAGTGCAGATATTAAAGAAAAGTGGGAAAGGGCTTCAGATACTGTTTATGCATTTATTAAAGACCTAATTGAGAGTGGGAAAGTAGAATATGACCCTAAGAACGGAAATTTGTTTGTGTCTAAGAAGAAGTTATATAGTATGTATACTGAGTGGTGTAATGAGAACGAGAAAAAGCCTGAACCTCAAAGCACATTCACGAAAAGACTTGAGAGTAGGTTCAGGATAGTAAAACAAAGGAAAAGGATAGGTGGTGAAAGGGATTGGTGTTATGTTGGGATTAAACTAAAGGAAGATAGCACGGGTGGAAATGATAGTGTGGGTGTGTCTAATTCATTAATAGAGTTATATTCACAATATAAGGGCAAAGTTAGAAGTATGAAGGACTTACAAGATGAGTTAGGACTCAGGGCTTTTGAACTATTGGATTGGTGTGAAAAGAGGAATTTATGTAGATGGATAGATGAAGAACATATGGAATTCAACTGAAATTTTGAATTTTTTTAATTGAATTTTTAAACTGTCATGTACATTTTTGGTCACGGTGTCCCAACTCAAATTGCTATTAAAATGTGAAAAAAGTTACCACGTGTTTTAAAAAATAATAGTATTTTTGGTTGGACCACTGTGACCTAAATAGTCAACCAAGTAATATTATTCCTATAAGAATAGTGATTTTCAAATATTCTTACAAAGATTAATTGAATTTATCTAACGACCCCCTCACACATAAGCCCCGTAATTTCAATTTTTATAAATTTGATGTTCTCTCTCACCGAAAAGTTTAAACAATTAAGGCTTTACGCCCTCAATACGCGGAGGCAAAGGCATATAAAGATAAAAGAACCCACGTGGAGTTTATCTAAACCTAGTCAGCATCTTCATAATAGCTATTTTGATTAGCGTCTATAATAGCTATGAATAGCTATTACGCTCATCATATGCAGTGACACGGCTTACTTTCGCGGTCCTTCTTCCTTTATATGCCCCCAATCGGAGAGATGAAGGCGGAAAGCCTAAAAATATTTGTAAAATTTAATAGCACATATCCCATGAAAGGGTAAAAATTAGTTATCAACTTTAAATGAAAAGTCTTTACGTATTGTTGTAAAATTTGGTAATTATAAAATTCGGCGTGAAGATCTTATACACCCCAGTATACCCAAAAACTAATCTATGTGCTTATTAGAGCAAAATCAGTTTGTTTTACAAATTTTGCTATCTAGCCACCTAAAAGTGGCTAGGTGCTAAATTTTGTAACCCCCCACCCCCTCCCCCACCCCTCAAACCCAACTGGTTGCATTTCAAAAACCAGTGCTTTTGCAATTTTTTGCAATTAATATTCCAATACAGCACGTGAAGGATTCAGTAGTGCCAACTTTTTAGTGGTTAATAAGAGAAGTTAGTTAAAAAATTGGAAACTTTCAGCGGAGAGATGATCACAAAACTAAAAAGTTCAGCAGTTAAGTAGAAAGATTCCGCAGAATTTCGCTGAATTCGCAATGCGAATATATATGCGGGTGCGAATTTGAAATTTGTAAGTTAGGTGAAGGGGGTGGGGGTATATACACCCGTGTCCACTTTTTAGTAGACTGCAGAAAAACACAATATACTCTGCAAATCTACAAATGATTCTACTAAAAAGTGGACTGTAAACAGTACACGTGCTTACATCAATTTCATATTTCGATATCTAAGAATATGTTGGAACAGTCTCTAAGAGGCGTGGAGCATATTTATCATAGTACTGCTGTAGTTCAATATCTGAGATTGCTAAATAATGGTTTTGTAGTATCTGAAATTGCTGTGGTGGTGCTCTACCCTGCAATAAATTCACTATCATTGGGGAAACACCTTGTTTAATCATGTAAGATGCGAAGAATGATCTTAAATCATAAAGCCTGAACTCTTTGCCCACTTTCCTCATTGCAATTTTAATCTCAGCTCTAAGCATATCCTCTCTGAATGGGAATAGTTTTGTCTTCCACGCCTCAATATCTATATTTTGGTCAGGGTTAGCCTCGGCTAATTTTCTGACGTTGAGCTCATAACGTTTAACGAAATCTTCGCGGTAAGGTAAATAAACTTCTTTTAACCATTTAGCAGTACCCTCATGAAGAAATGATATGTAAGCTCTTTTAGTCTCACTCTCCTTCATAATCCTAATAACTCTGTGCTCTAAGTCAATTTGGTCTACTCTTAAGTTTAATACTTCGCCTACTCTCAGCCCAGTTTCAGTCAAAATCAAGAAGAATGCTTTAGCACCCAAATCCTCTATATTGTTAAATATTTGTTTTAATGTATCTAAGCTCAGGCTGACGGGCTTATAATTAGTCTTAGCTTTAGGTATTTTAAATGAATCATATAACTCTCGTGCTAAGTGGCTATCCCTTGTCTTTACTACTTCTTTAATGAAGAGTTTTAATGCTTTTGCAGTGTGTCTAGCTCTACCCCTATTTTCTTCCGTTAATTCAAATATATACTCCTTTAACCTATCAGGGGTCAGTTCATTATTTAATTCTGCTAAAGCACGTGTTAAATACCTGATTATATCATCTGCTGTCTTCTTAGTTCTGGTCTCTCTAACAATCTTCTCAAACAGTTCAACATCTTCTTCTGTAACGATATAGGACTGAGATGTTTGCTTTAAATAATCTCCTAAGTATTTATAAAGTAAGGATAGGAAGAAGTTTCGAAAACCCTCATCCTTCATTGCCTTAACTACTACACTTAAAGCAGTCGTTGGATCAACTTCTACAGTCCTTAGACCATAGATCGCATCACTAATCTCTTCAACTGTTAATGTTTGAAGTGCCTTCTCAATTACCTCATCTGGTATTGTTGAAATCTGACCATTTAAATAACGATAAATAGTAGCTAAGTTAACATTGCATACTCTCGCAATATATGCCTTACCATGCTTTTCTACTGCCTTCTTAAGCACGCGGAGTCTTTGATCATAGTTTAACTTTGAAATATCGAAACTGACCATCAATATATGTTTAGCATTCAGCCTAATAAGGATTTTGCATTTTTGCCGAGATACCTTGCATTAATGTACTGATATAGAGAATTAAAATATCTTTCAATTTAACGGGAAATAGCGGACCCGCCGGGATTTGAACCCGGGACCACCGGCTCCGAAGGCCGGCGCTCTATCCTGGCTGAGCTACGGGTCCATAGATAGATTATCTCTAATAGGTAATAAAATAATAACTCTTAATCTCTTCTTCAGGAATAAGTATACATATTTTTAAAATTAACTAAATACTTTATAATATTATTTATTATATCTATATTTAAATTATTCTCTTTAATTAAATTAAGATAAATTGGTTTACTTAAATGTCTATAATATCGAGATTGATAAATTCCTAAAGTTAATTCCCTAGGAATTTCCTTTAATTTTTTTTCTCCAATGAACCTATAACCGCATTTTTTACATCTAAATCCTTTGCCTTTTCCTAAAGATTCAGTAGATCCGTTGCATTTAGGACATTCTGGGTTTTTAAAAATCTTGTTATTTAATTTAATAACCTCAATTTTTTCAGCTTCTATTATCTTTCCATATTTAACTGAAGGTTTAACCGCTCCAACAACTCTTATTGTATCTCCTACCTTTAACAACTTAGAAGCAATATTTAACTCCCCAGTTTCTTTATATACTATTATTGTACTACTATTAACGTTAATAATTACATCACCGCCTCTGATATTATCTATTTTAGAAATCTCTCCTTCAATTTCTGTAGTCTGATAAAAATAATTAGAAAACGAATTTATGTGGTCATCAGTAGCTTGATTAGTCTTAAATATCATAGCCATGTCTATTTTATCATTAGTTATAATTTCATTTAGCCCTTTTAACAAAATATTAGCATCAATTCCTCTAATTCCATATAGAATAGGATCAGTACCATGAGGAGAAATTAACAAATATTTCTTTATATAATCAATATTTTCAAAAACATAAGGGAAGTATTTATTTTCGAATTCTATAACACTATTAATATCAATCTCTCTTTTATTCTTATTCCACTCATTTTCTGGTCTATAAGTTATAAGTTCATAAGTGAACTCTTTAGGTTTATATGAAATTGCAGCAATACTTCCTATGATACCTCGATCACCTTTTATTATCATGCCTTGTTTTTTTGCATACTCTATAGCCAAATTTAATGGGATAACATCTTTTACGGCTTTCTCATAAAACCATCTATCAGAGATATCCTTATTTGATATTGCTAAACCAGGCTTTCTGTTATATTTTGCTGATTTACTGATTTTTTCTGTATATTCTATGGATTTATTCCATATAATATCAGCCAGTTCATCTATATCTCTTTCGCTATAAATAATTATTTTTATGCTAGCATTACCTCTAGTTTTCCACGGAATATTAGGATTTAATCTAACGAGATAAGGAAAATCTAAAAGTTTTATCTTTTCCTTAATTAATTCTTTAATTAGCAATGTTGAAAAATGAGTAGTACATCCAGCTACTGGAGAATCGTGATCGTCAATACCAATAATTATTTTTTGACCAGACTCTTTCCCTCTACTATTATCATTGTTAATGTTGATCTCACCTTAGGCAATTTTCTTATTGTATTTGTCACAAAATCTTTTAATTTATCCATAGAATCTGCCTCAACTTTCACTACTATATCGTAAACTCCATATACTACATGAACTTCTGTGACTTCACTCATACTTTTTAATCTTTCAAATACCTCGTCTTCTCCACCAGCATCTGTATTTATGAGGACTATTGCAGAGGCCATTTTTAATCTACAGAAGGTTTATTAATTATAAAGTTATAAGAACTTTATGACAATTAATGAAAGTATATATTATAGATTATCATAGAGATGATCCTAAGAAATGTACAGGAAGAAAATTAATTAAATTGAATTTTGCAGAATTAACAAGATATGGAAAAGGTATAATTCTCGATCCATATTCTAAAAGAATTCTATCTATTCTCGATAAAGATATTGCATTAAAAACTGGTATAACTATTGTTGACACTTCATGGAATTCTACTTCTAAAATTGAATTTGAGAAAATAAAAGGAGAACATAGAAGATTACCTATTCTTTTCGCAGGTAATCCAACAAATTATGGGATTGCATATAAGTTATCGTCAATAGAAGCAGTGATAGCTTCATTGTATATATTAAATGAGGTAGAAGAAGCCATAAAAATCGCAAATATTATTAAATGGGGACATACTTTTTTAGAACTTAATAAAGAATTATTAGAATCTTATAGAAATAAATCAGAAAATGAAATATTAGAAATAGAGAGAGAAGTAATAGAAAAGATAATAGGGGAGCCCTAGCATAACCCGGCTTCTGTATTTTTGGGATTTGACTTAGCGTCTCGGGGAAAATCGGGTCCCTTCTCATCTTTTCCCCACTTGCTCCAGGAGAGACTACCGTTTCAACTGGCATGATAGCTCTCATTTAGGTAACCCAATTACTTGGGTTACCATCAAATCATCTTCATCTGCTATCATGCCAGTCTCGTTTCTGTGTAGTTGCTAGGGGTGCTACCCCTACCCCTTAACGGGGTCTCCCTGGGACCTGGAGGCCGGTGTTTCCTCAGCAACCCGTAGCCCAATCTAGGGCTCCCCTTATTTTTTATGGGGGTGGGATTAATATAGATGCTACTATTACTCCAGCGACCATAATTATACTTATAATTATCAAAAGTTTCGGAGAAATCTTAATTTTTTCATTTTCCTCCTCATAATATCTAATTAATCCAGCCATAGACGCTAAAGGTACTGTTTCTTTCTTCTTTTTACTTGATGGCATAATTATCTCCTAATATTACTAATCTCTTTTACTATTTTTAATGCTTTTTCCAAATTCTGCTCAATAATATTCCCAGTTACTATAATATCTGCTCCAGCAAGAGCTAATTCTTTTGCTATCTCTTCATTTCTAATTCCACCTCCTACTATAATTTTAGAATTTTCTAAGTATTTCTTAGTAATAGAGATAACTGAAGGTCTTATGGGCTCTGGTGCACCTGAGCCTGCTTCTAAATAAACGAAATCCATTCCAAAAAGTTCAGCCATGATAGAATATGCGACTATTAATTCAATATTATCATAAGGTATTACTCTAGCCTTACCAACATGAGCAGCTGTTCCTCCATGCCCAACAATTATATATCCTGTAGGTAATGATTCTAACTTAAGCTTCTTAATTATGGGTGCGGCAATTAATTGAGCCCCAGTTATATAATAAATATCATCTGAATTTAAGAGAGACATAAAAAGTATTGCATCAGCTTTTTCAGTTATTAAATTGACATTACTAGGAAAAATTATTTTAGGTACCTCAAAATCTTCAAGAATCTCTATTATACTGTCAAGTTTTTCTTTAGATACTCCTAAAGTTCCACCTATTAAAAAACCACTTGTACCAGATTCTACTAGCTTTAATGCTATTGAATAAATTGATTCTAGATCTACTTTATCAGGATCGAATAAAGAAAAATGCAAAACTTTTCCTTCATTCAGTTTCTCCTGAATTATCTTCCTCACTTTCCCTCTCAGTTTCATTTTCTTCCTTCTCCTCACTATTACTCTCTTTTATTTCTATCTTACCTTCAAAATATCTATCAATAAACTTCCCATATGCGTTAGCTTCATCAAATATCGGAGGAACTTCAAATTGGTCTTCTAGTCCACAATTTCCACACTTTATTTTGGCAATACCATTTTTAATTTCTACCGTTATCGCTACTTTTCCACATCTAGGACATTCAAAGGTATTAGGTATTTTAGGTTTTGGTCTTAGAAGTAGTTGCTTTCTTCTTTTTCTTCTTCCCCCCATCTGATCCACCTTTGTTTATTTTACTTCTCTGAAGCTTAATTCTTATTCCACTCTTAAAAACTTCCGCAAAAGAGATATATATTAAACCAGATACTATAACTCCAACAACAGCTAAATAAAGAATACCTAACGTAGGGATCAACGTATTAAACCTCGGCTAAATAGTATTTTCCGAAGTATAAATGACTTATCCATGGTATAAATCTCCATAATAATATCCCTCATGAGATCTTCAGTAACTTCTAATGTTAAAACTTTATCCATCTCGAGTGCATACTCTAACGCATATTGATGGTAGCATTTATTATTATTCTTAAAAATATTATTAAATAAGAAATTTTTACAAGAGCATAATATTTCATTAAGGATATAATCTCTATATTTTCCCATAAAAATATAAAAATAAAAATAAGAATCAGTCAATTGCAATTTTATTATTCTACCCTCGATAACAGCAGATTTAGCTTTAATTACAGATGATAGCACAATATATCTATTCTTTATATTACCTTATATTCATATAGTTCAAAAATTATGTTACTGTTTTCCATATGCTATAAAATTTAATGATTAACAATTGATTTTAAGATAACTAAGCAGCTTTATAGTACAATAGTTGAGAGGAATCAAAACTTGTTGCATAAAAAATAATACTAAAATTTCATAAAAATAATTATAATAATAACACTAAACGGTTATTATTACTAATATAGAATTTTTTATCTCTCTTTTAATCTAACAGATAACTAGGGCAATAACCTCGTAACTAAAAGATTATATGAAAGAAACAGGACATAATTTAAATATGGGTTATAGGGTTTTCTCAGCCGGGCAATATAAGATACGTCAAAGAGGGAATAAGTATTATGTTTACAAGATAGAGAAGGATTCTAATGGTAACGTAAAGGAAACTTACGTAGGTCCTTTAGATAAGATAGTGGAATTTTACGTTAGCATTGGGGGTGTGGGGGTATCCCCCACAGTGGACCGGCCGGGATTTGAACCCGGGACCTCTCGGATGCCAACCGAGCACTCTTCCAGGCTGAGCTACCGGCCCATAACTTACTATTATATAATAGCTAATTAATCTTTCTCATCTTAAACAGATGGGAACCCCTCTGTTTCCACTGGAAACAATATAACTTTAGCTTTTTCTTATTCAAGATGTAGTGAATTATACAAAACGTTTTAAAATATCTTATACTTGCTTATTCTCTTGTTTCAGTGGAAACAGAGGGGTATTGGTATCCATTAAGCTTTATTGTATTATCTTATAAATCTCCAGTGGAAACAGAGGGGTAATTTACTGGGGGGTAAAATGACTTAGGCTTTTTATGTCATATAGTCTCAAAATTAGAGTTTGATGAGTAAGATTATTGATGAGATATTATCATCCTTAAGTCGTTCTAGAATCTTTAGAAACAGAGAGTTATTATTACCAGATTATGTTCCAGAAGAGTTACCTCATAGAGAAGAGCAAATTAAAAGATTAGTTGAAATACTTTCTCCATTAATGCGAGGAGAAAAACCAAATAATATTTTCATCTATGGTTTAACGGGAACTGGAAAAACTGCTGTAACAAAATTTGTGGTCAAGAAGCTTCATGAGAAAATATCCAATTCTTTTATTTATGTATATATTAATACTAGGCAAACAGATACCCCATACAGAATTTTGGCTGATCTTCTTGAAAATTTAGGTTCAAAGGTCCCTTTTACA
Organism: Sulfurisphaera tokodaii str. 7; assembly: GCF_000011205.1. Classification (NCBI taxonomy): domain Archaea; kingdom Thermoproteati; phylum Thermoproteota; class Thermoprotei; order Sulfolobales; family Sulfolobaceae; genus Sulfurisphaera; species Sulfurisphaera tokodaii. Next base: position 323,082 of record NC_003106.2, on the reverse strand, counting down.
GGAATTTCTACTGCAGAATTATATAGGCGATTTATCAAAAAAGTATTAGAATTAAAGCCAATTTTAGTTATAGTTTTAGATGAGATAGATGCCTTAGTCAAAAAGCATGGTGATGATATTTTATATAGATTAACTAGGGCTAATTACGAAATGGGTAAAAGTAAGGTATCTATAATAGGTATAACTAATGATATTAAATTTGTTGAGTTTCTTGATCCTAGGGTTAAAAGTAGTTTAAGTGAAGAGGAAATAGTATTTCCTCCCTATAATGCTGAAGAATTAGAGGACATTCTAAAAAGGAGGGCTACTTTAGCATTTTATGATTCCGTCGTTTCTGATGATGTAATTAAATTATGTGCTGCTATTGCTGCAAGAGATCATGGAGATGCAAGAAGGGCTTTAGATCTTTTAAGAGTTGCGGGTGAAGTAGCAGAGAGAGATGGTGCCGAAAAATTAACTATAGAGCATGTAAACAAAGCTAGGGTTGAAATAGAAAGAGATAGAGTATATGAGGTTGTTTCAACTCTCCCTTTTCATTCTAAGTTAGTTCTTTTAGCTATTGTGATCGGTGTTAATGAAAAAAGGAGAACCCTTACTACTGGAGAAGTTTATGACGTATACACTAAGTTAGCTAAGAAGATTGGTGTTGAAAGTGTTACTCAAAGGCGAGTTAGTGATATTATTAATGAATTAGATATGTTAGGAATTATTACTGCAAGGGTTGTGAATAGAGGGAGATATGGGAAAACTAAGGAAGTCAACCTAGCAGTTAATGAGGAAACAGTTATTAAGGCAATTTCTGAAAAAGATAGTAAAATTGCTAGTCTCTGGGATAGATGATGGATACTTTCCTTTAAAATATAAGGGCAGAAACGGCCGTACGGTAATGTTATCAGTAGTTTTTAAGGATTATGATATAATTGACATAGATTTTGATTTTATAATTGTAGATGGTGATGATGGCACTTCTGTTTTGAATTCCTTACAAACTGGTGATGTATGTATATTAGATGGATTAACCTTTGGTGGATTTAATTTTGTAAATCCTAGTGAATTAAAAAGTAAATATATTATATTTTATTCATCTAAACCAAATATATTCAAAATTACTAGAGCGTTAGATAGACATTTCAATGATGAAAGGAGAGATATCATTATAAACGTGATTTCTAACTTGACAAGAGTATCTACTTTGAGGGGCGACGTTTACATATATACAAATTTAGATCTAAAAATGGCAAAAAATATTATTGAGGAATATCAAGTATTTGATAGAATACCTTTACCACTAAAAATAGCTCATGAAATTTCAAGTAGTTTGTCTACATTTCTTTTATCTAAAAAAATCATTTAGCTACAACTCTCACTTTCTTGAATGTTTTTAGATAGTTTTATTCTTTCTTCTCTTTCCTTTAATCTTTCATCAAATATTCTCTTTTCTTTTTCTGTAGCTGGCGTTATCTTGTTTATTGGCTTTGGTTTGCCATTTTCATCTATTGCGACAAAAGAGAATACTGTTCTGGTGACTAGTCTTTTTTCACCAGTGTAATGATTAATAGCAAATACTTTTGCTCCAACATCCAAAGAAGTATTACCCGTATATTCTATTGCCCCCTGAATTTCTAATATGTCTCCAATTCTAACCGGAGTGAGAAAATTAGCATAGCCTGCACTTGCAGTAAACACATTACCTTTAGAGTATAATTTAGCTACTATAGCTAATGCCTCATCTAACATTGTATACATCTTTCCAGCGTACAATATTCCATTCATAAAACCATGTTCTGGATATATAGTTCTTATATAACTTCTTCCAAAGCTCATTCCGGGTAAAAGGTCTTCATTATCTTCAGCATCTTTTTTCTTTCTTTCTAATCTTTTTTCTTTCCTTTTATTTGCTTCTTCGTTAGTTCCAATTTTTATGGGTAGTGGTCTAGGTCTATTATTCTCATCTACAGCTACATATGTAGTTAAGCCTAAAGCTCCTAATTCTTCTTTATTATCCCTCTTTATACAAGCCTTTACTTTTATTTCTACAGAGCTTTCCCAACTAGCTAAAGGTTCTGCTATAATTCTAATTACGTCACCGACTTTACCAGGTTTAAAAAGATAAATATAATCTACTGATGCAAGCAAATAGTTGCCTCTACTTATACCAGACATTAACATGCCCGCTGTATCTATTAACCAGTTCATATAAATTCCGCCATGTAAACTACCAAAATGATTAGCATGCCAAGGATATACATTATAATATGTTTCTAATTTCATCATTAGTTATCAGTTATATATAATAGTTTAAAAAATATAATATTTTCCATTTGGTGGCTTAATAAATTCCAGCTATTGCTTTAAGTCTTTCATCTCCCCTTATTTTTAGGATATACTCTGCTACCTTCTGAGGTACTAATTTTTTCCACTCGTCGCTATTTTCAATTATTAATCGTCTTATTAATGTAGAGTTGTATTTTTCTCTATCATATGGAGGAGGAATAAGAATTTCGAATCCAGCCTCTTTAAATAACCTAATTACCAACGGGTTTCTCGCAAATACTATATCAAAATTTGGCGAAAAAGATCTAACATGCGAAACCCATACATTATTCATTAATATATCTGGGACTGGAATTAGATAAATAGAAGATAGATCTATATTTTCTTCTAGTAAACTTTCCCTTATCATTTCTATCCTTTCTCCTGCAGTAAAAGGATTTGCTAACGTATGACTCTCTTGAGCGCTTCCTATAACTATTATTAGTTCATCAACTTTCTGAAGCGCCCATTTGATAACAGATAAATGACCTAAGTGGAATGGTTGGAATCTTCCTGGGTATAAACCTCTAAGCAGATATCCTCACCTTCTTTCGCATTAATAACTATTGAGGCATTGCCTTTATTTATTCCTATTTCTAAGAAACCATATCCATTATTGTATAAGAGTAATTTATTCTGCTCTCCTTCTCCAAAAGTTTTTACTGCAAATAGTTCATATTCATTTCCCTTGTACTTGAGAAGGTATTTAAAATTTTTAGTGGCTTTAATTCTAATTGAAGTGGCAACATTTCCAAAATGATCTATATAGAGAATCTTGCCACAATATATTATATTTTTATCTTCACGCATTTCGTTAGATAAAAATGATAATTTTTCTATTTCATTTTTATTAATCTCACTTCCAAAAACATTAATATCCACATTTAATGAAAGATATGCAGCAGCTACTGAGAATATATCCCTACCATGAAATGTATTAGAGATATTTTTAGATAGGTACAGTTTTGGATTATTAATATATATTACTTTTTCTATTTTATCTTCTTCTACTGATGGGTATAGAACTCCATTATCTGGACCTATAAAATAATAATTTTTAGTTTTGATTAGTAATGCTTTTCTTTCAGTTCCAACTCCAGGGTCTATTACTACCAAAAATATAGTTCCTTTCTTAAAATACCGATATGCTGTATATAATAAATAGGCTCCAGCGTATATATTAAATTCTTTAGCATTTGGAGTTATATATGTAATATCTACGTTTGGATTTATTTTCCTTATTACTCCTTCCATTACACCGTTATAGTTATCAGAAATTCCAAAATCAGTAAGTATTGCTATTTGACTCTTTCTCAAGTTTATCAACTAATAATTCAAGGTAGGACTTAAGTGTTTTTTCTCCCTCAATATTATACTCTTTTAAAAAGTTATTTACGAAATTAATTAGTTCCTCATCAGTGATGTCTATTCCTTCTATCTCAACGAAATCTCCTAAGTCAAATACTCTATCTAGAGATACAGTAAAATTATTAATCTTATAATTTTTTCTTATTTTTTCTATTTTTAAAACTTTAATGAACCCTAGTCTCTGTAGAATTAAATCCATAGAATCTAGGTTATCTATCTTAACAGTTATCTCTTCTCTTGATTTTGACTCAGATGAGAGTTTAGGTCCTTTATATGTTAATTCTACTTCATTATTAACTAATCTAAGACGTAAAGCTTCGTCAGTTTTTCTAAAATCTCTTACTGGACTATTATAATATATATCTATTTGATGTTCTTCATTAAATAGTTTGTACTTAATATTTAATATTTTTTCCAATTCTTCAATGTTTGGAGAGATTAATTTTATTTTTATTTCTCTCTCAATATGTTTCATGGTTATGACAATTGAAAATTATGTTAAAAAGTATAATAATTTATTTACAATCTCTCCTAGTTTAAAGGCTATTTCCCTCGCGTCGAAATATAAATTTCTATCTTATATGGTAGAACGATATATAAAAATTATGGGAGAAGAAGAAACAGAAGATTTTTTATATAGTTGTTCCTTTCCTTTAAAGAAAAGTGTAAGATGTAATGATCTTCTAATAGAATGCAATAAACTAGAAAAAATAATGGAAAATAAAGGATTTAAACTAGAAAAAGTTTCATGGTTAAAACATGGATATATAGTAAAACAGTATCCATCTAAGCCTAGTTTAGGTGCGACAATAGAATATTTATCTGGCTACTATTATATTCAAGGACTAGCATCGATGGTTCCTCCATACGTATTAGATCCAAATGAAAATGATCTTGTCCTTGATATGGCTGCTGCACCGGGGAGCAAAACTACACAACTAGCACAATTAATGAAAAATAAAGGATTAATAGTTGCCGTAGAAAAATCTAGGGAAAGAATTAAATCTCTTTACTCAAATGTAAATAGAATGAAAATTAAAAATGTTGTTTTACTTAGGGCAGACGCAAGAATATTGCGTAAATTAAATATACCATTTAATAAAATTCTGTTAGATGTTCCGTGCAGTGGTGAAGGTCTTATACCAGAAGATCCTTCAAGAAAAACTAAAACTACTATAGAGGATTTAAAAATATTTTTTCAAAATCAACTAGAACTTATAGATATTGCTTATAATATACTAGAACCAGGAGGCATATTAGTGTATTCTAGCTGTAGTATAGCCCCAGAGGAGAACGAAGCTGTTGTAAATTATATAATAGAAAATTATGGGGCAAAAACAGATAAAATTTATGGTTACCCTGCTACTAGCGGAATTACTGAATTTAATGGGATTAAATTTGACGAAAGTTTAAGAAATTGCATAAGGTTTTATCCTCATAAAAGTGGTACGGAGGGATTCTTTGTTTGCAAAATAATAAAGGAGTAATCGTAGAAATAATTTCCATAGATGAAGCAATAAAATATATTAATAGGATAATAAAAATGTATAATTGTATAGAAAATTATGATTTTCTTATAAATAAAGAAATATTTTTATTTAGGGCATATTATTCAATGATAGAAATTATGGATAAATCAAAGAGATTAAATCAACTTTTAGAAAATTTAGCCAAAATTAGATTGAATCCATATGCTTTAGGAGAACCTATACTGCTTATTACAAAGAATAGGAAAATAAGGCCTTTATTACCTTTATCTAAATATTTAATTAATATATGTAAAAATAAAATTTTTATAAATAATAAAATAAGTGAGATTCTTACATATGGGAAGTCAGTTACAATAAATAGTGAAATAAATGAAGGCAGATACTTAGCACTAAATGACGATGGATTTTTTATAGCATATGTTAAGATTAAAAGAGAGAAGAATTCAGTTAAGATAATACCAGAATTAGATATAGGTTGGTATTTAAGAAAGGGAGGATAAAAGTTTATTAGGAGTAAATAAGAAGAGTAACATTTAGAAATTGGTGAATGATATGTCTTCTGATGGGAAGAAAGTAAAAAGTCTCTCAGATCTTCCTGGAGTAGGACAGAGTATTCTTAACAAACTTATTGAAGCTGGGTATTCGTCATTAGAAGCAGTTGCTGTAGCTTCTCCTCAAGATTTGAGTGTAGCTGCAGGAATACCACTAACTACAGCCCAAAGAATAATTAAAGAGGCGAGAGAGGCTTTAGATATAAGATTTAAAACAGCCTTGGAAGTAAAGAAGGAGAGGATAAATACTAAGAAAATAACTACTGGTAGTCAAGCTTTAGACGGACTTTTAGGCGGAGGAATAGAGACAAGAACAATGACTGAACTCTTCGGAGAGTTTGGCTCTGGTAAAACTCAATTATGCCATCAGTTAAGTGTTAATGTTCAATTACCGTTAGAAAAAGGCGGATTAGGAGGTAAAGCTGTTTATATAGATACTGAGGGTACTTTTAGATGGGAAAGAATAGAAGCTATGTCAAAGGCTATAGGGTTAGAACCAGATAGTGCAATGAATAATATATATTATATGAGAGCGATTAACAGTGATCATCAAATGGCAATAGTTGATGATCTTCAAGAACTCATTAGCAAAGATCCAGCAATTAAACTAGTAATTGTAGATTCTGTAACTTCACACTTTAGGGCTGAATTCCCTGGGAGAGAAAATTTAGCTGTGAGACAGCAAAAATTAAACAAACACTTACATCAATTAGTAAGATTAGCGGAAATGTATGACCTTGCGGTTATAATAACAAATCAAGTTATGGCGAGGCCAGATATGTTTTATGGTGATCCTACAGTGGCTGTAGGTGGTCATACTCTATATCATGTTCCAGGTATAAGAGTTCAGCTTAAGAAAAGTAGAGGCAATAAAAGAATAGCTAGAATAGTTGATGCTCCTCATTTGCCAGAAGGAGAAGTAGTATTTGCGATTACGGAAGAGGGAGTAAGAGACGCTGAAGAGTAATTTTTAATCCATCTCTTAATTTATTTCACTTATGGATATTCTCTGGGCTCCTTGGAGGTCAAAATATGTCTCTGAAGCTTCAAAAAATAAGTCCTCCTCGTGTTTATTTTGTGATGTAATCGAAAAAAAGGAAGATAAAAATAACTGGATCGTTTATAGGGGTAAATTCTCATTTATTATACTGAATGCGTTTCCTTATAACCCTGGACATTTAATGATTGTTCCTTATAAACATGTCAGTTCAATAGAAGGATTAGAAGAAAAAGAAATACTAGAAATGATGTATTTTCTCAAAGTAAGTATGAAAGCAATTAGGAAAGTCTATTCACCAGATGGCTTTAATATAGGAATAAATATTGGCAGAGTTGCTGGAGCGGGAATTGATCAACATGTTCATATCCATTTAGTGCCTAGGTGGAACGGCGATGCTAATTTCATGCCAGTTATAGGCGGTGTTAAAGTTCTTCCAGAGATTTTAGAAGATACCTATAATAAATTAAAGCCAGAAATAGAAAAGATAATTAATGAGGAAGCCCTCGATCTCTGAAAAGTGATGACTGCAGGGTTTTCCTGATGTCTTATACAAAATATTTTGATGAAATAGTAAAAATTCAAGATAGAATTAAACAATATATTCATGAGACGCCTATTGATTACTCAAAAACCTTTTCTGATATGATTGGAGCTCAAATATATTTAAAGCTTGAAAATTTGCAGAAAACAGGTTCTTTTAAGGTAAGAGGAGCTTTTTCAAAATTGACAAGCCTAGCCGAAGAAGAAAGGAAAAAAGGTGTTATAGCGGTTTCCGCGGGTAATCATGCTCAAGGTGTTGCATATGCTGCAAAAGTTTTAGGAATTAAAGCAACTATAGTAATGCCAGAAACTGCTCCAATCTCAAAATATCAAGCTACAAAGTCATACGGTGCTCAAGTTATTTTGTATGGGAAATTTCTTCATGAGAGTATGAAAAAAGCTGAGGAGATTATAAGAGAAGAAGGAAGTATTCTTGTTCATCCTTACGGAGATCTTGATGTAATTTTGGGTCAAGGTACATTAGGACTAGAACTTTTGCCATATAATCCAGATATTGTTGTTGTTCCTATAGGAGGGGGAGGACTAATATCAGGAATATCTATAGCATTAAAAGCAAAAAATCCAAAAACCAAAATAATAGGTGTACAATCTTCAGCTTCTCCTTCATTAAAGGTCTCAAAAGATCTTCATAGGCTAGTAGAGATTGAGCCCTCTTTTTCGATAGCAGATGGAATTCTAGTAAAATCTCCCTCTGAAATAACGTTTAGCATAATAGATGAATTAGTGGATGATATTGTTCTTGTTGATGATGAAGAAATAGCAAATGCTATAGTATATTTATTAGAAAGAAATAAAACATTAGTAGAAGGAGCAGCTGCTGCTTCATTAGCAGCACTTTTATCTGGAAAGATTAAAGTTGCTTATAATCATAAAGCTATTCCGGTTCTAAGTGGGGGCAATATAGATCTTTCAATGTTATCCAGAATTATAGATAAGATGCTTTTCAAGAATAAACGAATAGTCAAAGTGAAGGTAATAGTACCAGATAAACCTGGATATCTTAATAAAGTATTAAGTAGAGTAGCACAAATAAGAGGGAACGTTATCGATGTAGTTCATGATAGAACAAGCAGTGATGTTAAACCTGGTTATACTAAAATTTATGTAATGTTTGAAGTACCTAGTGGTGATGCTCTTTCAGATTTCATGTACAACTTAGCTTTAGATGGTATTGAGGCTAAATTAGTAGAATAGTTTATATATAGGAAAAAAGTTAAATTATTGATCCAAATGGAATTTACTATTTAGGTCCCAAAGGAAGTTTCACTAATGAGGTTGCTGAAATTTTTGAAGGAGATAAAATACCAAAAAGAACTATTACAGAAGTATTTAATAGCATAACAGATAATTCTATAGGGATAGTACCTATAGAAAATAGCATAGAAGGACCTGTTCATGAAACATTAGATAATTTATTTAAAAATGAAGAGATTTATGTGAATTATGAGATAGAAAAAGAGATAAAATTAGTTCTTGCAGTAAATCCTTCCGTTAATAGTTTAAACGATATAGAAGTTATCTATTCTCATTCTCATGCTATAAATGAGGCAAAAGAAACACTTAGCAAATACAATTTTACTAATTTTGTTCCAGTAGAAAGTACATCTACTGCAGCTTTATATGCATCTAAACAAAAATATTCTGCTGCAATATGTTCAGAGTATGCAGCTAATTTATATAATTTAAAAATTATTTTAAGAGATATAAATGATAGTATCAATATAACTAGATTTATTGTTATATCCAAAAAACTTATAGAAGACGGAGATAAAACTATGGTAATGTTTACTGTACCTCATAAACCTGGTGCATTATATAAGGTCTTAGAGAAATTTTATAACAATAACATTAATTTGACAATGATCTACTCAAGACCATTAAAAAGTATACCATGGCAATATTACTTTTACCTGGAATTTGAAGGAAATATAAAAGACAATAAAGTAAAAGCAACATTAGAAGAAATTAGAAATATAACATCTATGTTAAAAATAAAAGGTAGTTTTACTAAATTACAATACCAGGTTTCAAATTATCTAAGCTAAATAGTAGCATATAACTCTTGGCTTTAGTAATTTCGACTCCTTTTTTTGCAACTTCAAATATTATTTTTTTATTTGCTCCATGGATCATAGCATAGCATAAATAGTCCCATTTTTTATCCGATTCTCTTAATACAACATGTGTAGCTTCCTTTAGATTTTTAGCTAAGTTGTAACAAGAGGATTCTATATCATCTGAATTAACTAGCATCATGGCATTCTCTTTAATTCCTACTTTATCGCCATTTACTGTTGCTCCATAATCTTTAATAACTCCTTTTTCTTTAAGTTCTTTTATTAGTTCTACTAATTCACTCTCTTTCATATTATATTTTTCGGCTATATTTCTGAACGGTCTTGAAGTAATCTGTAATGGAAGTGAAAGGTCTTTCAATAACTCTTTCGGAATACCTAATTCTTCAGCTGTAGGTATTTTTTCGTGAATTTCTTCTGGTTCGCTATATGAAACACCTCTTATTATATCATATTTTACGCTAAGTTTAAGAGTTTTTTTAGAGAACAGAATCACATAATCTCTACCATTACTTTCTTCTAAAATCTTTTTCACATTTTCTTTCAATTTATCTTTGCTTTCAGCTTTTAATACAAACCAAACATTATATTTTGGATGGTTTCTAATATAATTATGAGTAAGTTCTTTTATAGCTAATGTAATTTTTCTATATTTTTCCAAATTTTCTATTGGTATCTCAGCAGCTATTAGAGCCCCTTCCATTCCTTTAGCTCTAAAGTTTACATACATCCCTACTCTTTTTATAATCTCATTACTCAGTAATTCCTTAGTTTTCTTTATAATCTCTTCTTCAGAAATTCCAAGCCTTTCTGAGATTTCACTAAAAGGTTTCTCATTAAAGGGAAAATGATATTCAAGCTCCATTATAAGCTTCTTATCGATTTCTGATAGCTCCATATGATAAATAATTATACTAAAAGCTAAAAAAGTACTATTTATAAAAGACCTAATTTAATTGCAATTCCTCTTGCAGCTAATATTCCAGTTGCTGCAGCTACATTTATACCTCTAGATAATCCAACACCATCTCCGGCTACAAATAAATTATCAACTACGGTCTCCATATTACTATCCACTACTGCTTTCATGCTATAATATTTTATTTCAGGTGCATATAACAATGTATTAGACGAGTAAATCCCTGGAGCTAGATTATCTAATCTTTCTAACCCTTCAATTATATTGCTGACTACTCTATATGGTAATCCCATGCTTATATCTCCTGGTGTTACATCCCTTAAGGTAGGTTTAACAGTAGATCTGTTAATTCTATCCCATGTACTTCTTCTTCCTTTTTCAAAATCAATTAAACGTTGAATTATTGGTTTTTCTCCTCCTAATCTGGTCATCAATCTAGCAATACTTTTACCATATTCTATGGTATCTTCCAATGGATCTGAGAGTTTAATAGTAGTTAAGAACGCAAAGTTTATGTTTTTACTTTTTCTATCTGCAAAAGTTTGTCCGTTAACTCCAATGGTCCCGTCATCATAAACTTCTTTCATTACAAATCCTCCTGGATTAACACAGAAAGTTCTTACTTTATCATCATACTTCCTTGTATACATAACAACCTTAGGATCCCATACAGCATTAGTTAAATCTTCCATCACAAAGGCTTCTGTTTCTACTCTGACTCCTATATCAAGAGGTCCAGGAACCATGTCAACTCCTAATTTCTTAGCTTGCTCTAGGAACCATTTTGCCCCAGCCCTCCCTGGGGCAACTAATAAAGTTTTAGTTTCTATTTCACCTAGCTTATCTGTTTTTATAATGAATTCAGAGCCTTTCTTTTCTATTTCTAGAGCTTCAGTAAGTTCAGCAACTTGCACATTTTTGCTCTCAATATATTTTAATATATTCTCAATAACGATAGGCGTCTTATCAGTTCCTATATGACGTTGTCTTATTGGTATAAATTCTGCGCCAACTTTAGCAGCCCTTCTTTGGATTTCCTTTACTTTTTCCATGTTGGGTTCAAAATATCTATCTTTAGGTGCTCCAAATTTAACAAGTATTTGATCTACATAATCAATTAACTCTTGTGCTTTATCCCAACTTCTCATAATTTCATGAAGCTCTCCACCAATATCTGGCCTAAGATTTATTATGCCACTACTGTACGTCCCAGCACCACCTATACCGTATGTGATATGACATGGATTACAAAAGGTACATTTCTCTTTTGGACTTAATAATGGGCACACACGTTTCAGTGGTCTTGTTCCTTTATCTATCAGAAGAATTTTCACATCATTCTTATTTAGATTTGCTAATTCATAAGCCGCAAATAATCCAGCAGGTCCGGCACCAATTATTATAGTGTCAAAGAACATCTATTTCACCTCATAGCTTTTCTTTTCTCAAGTCTATCATATCCAGTGTGTCTTCTCCAGTTCCAATTAGTGTGATTGGTACTTTTAACTGTTCCTCTATATCTTCTATCCATTTCTTAGCTTCTTGAGGAAGTTTTGAATATTCTTTTACTCCTTTAGCATCTTTAAATAATGCATCTAATTTAGTTATAGCAATTTGAGTAGCTGAGTTAGCTCTTATTGCTTCTTTTGCAAGCTTAATATTAAATGGAGCACTTCTTCTTTTTCTTCCAGTAACTGTGGCTATTTCAGCAATCCCTAGCCTTTGAGCTTCTTCCCAATCTAATTCTCCTTCTAAAGGTCCCTCACCTACTCTTGTCACATAGGATTTGAATACGACTATTACATGATCTACGTATTTTGGTCCTATACCTACTTCGCTTAAAACACCTGATGAAGAAGTATTTCTACTTGTTACATAAGGATATTCTCCGTGGTATAAGCTTAAGTAGTAACCTTGTGTGCCTTCAATTAAAACTGTCTCATTCTTTTCTAATTTCTCTATAACTAAATTTGGAACATTGATCAAAAATTTAGATAATATATCATAATCTTTAGCTAGTTTTAATTTTCTTAGAATTCTTTTTGCTTCAGCATATCCTACTCCTTGTCCTGTACTTCCTACTCTCTTCATTAAGTATTCATCATTTCTCTCTTCCTCGATTTCCTTCTCAGTTATAATACCAACATGTGGATCTATATACAATCGATCTAATGAGTTAGTCTCTCTTGCCTCATTTATTAATACTTCAATTGAAGTTAAAGCCCCTGGAGCTAATGCTAAATATGTGGTTCTATTTACAAAAGCTGAGGGAATAATTCTTAATTTCCATTGTTTTCCCATATATGTTACAGTATGCCCAGCGTTAATTGATCCAGTTCTTACAGAAAGAGATGGGGAATCTTTTAATGAAAGGTATGCTGCAACTTTTCCCTTACCTTCATCGCCAAAAAATCCTCCTACAAGGATGTTTAGCATAAAACACCGTTTTGATAAATCTCTCTTAAAAATATATAAACTTAGCTAATACTGATTTATAATTATAGATACCTGAGAAATTAGGTAGTCTTATGTGTAAGTTACGTTATAATTATCATGTAAGAATTTTATTAGATTCTCCGTTTTTTATTCCTTCTTTTATCTCAATTGCTATCCTTCTACCTAAACTAATAGGCTTCCCGAAATAAAGTTTAGAATATTGACTGCCTATTCCCATATGAGCATTAGTACCGCCGCCTATTCTAGGGGCAACATCAAATACTACTAAATCTAATTCTGGTGTAACCATTGCTTGAAGTGTAAAGGGCCCTATTATACCAGGCGGTTCTAGTTTTTTTGTAGCTTCTACAAAAGCATATCCAATTTCAAAAACTTTTTCAAGTAAACTCTCTCTTATAGTAGCTGGTTCATGTCCTACTTCTATAAATCTTGGCAATCTATTAAGTTTAAGCTGTATTTCAGCTGGTAATCTGTAAAAGGAATCTAGATCGCTCTGTATTCTTCTATCTATGCTTAAAAGTTCAACTCTATTAAAAATTGGTGAATAGAAATAGTTTATATTAAAATGGGCACCCAATATATACTCTTCTATTACCATCTCATTAACACTTTTTTCATCTATAATACCGGCCTTCATTAAGGAATCTAATTTCTCATCAAAATCTTTTTTATTAACAGCAATGAAAAATCCTCTCTCAACTCTTCTTTTAGCTTCGGGTAATTTTACTATAACTGCACCATCAACTTCTTCAGGTTTATATATTTTAGGTCTTCTGATTTTAGCTTCATCTAATATTTTATAGTAATTTTTTTCTCCAGTCCTTTCTTCCCATCTTAACATCTTTCTATTTCCAAAATATTTAGTTCTCATTTTTTCTAGATTATCATAACCAACATATACTGCTAAACTTCTGTTAGGAATTATTATAGCATCTCTAGAAGTTAAGTAACTATCTATTTTTTCTGAAGCTATTTCTTTGAAATCATCTAAAATGATGCATTCATCTACGATTCTTTTAAATTCTAAATAAGGTCTTTCTCTACCTTTTTTACAAAGAGCTATAGTCTCAAAATTTTCATCTTTAGCTCCATCAAAAACATCAAGGGCAGAATGACTTGCAAGAGCAGCTATTCTAACCATTATGTTAACACCTGTTCTAACTTATTAGAGTTTATTGCTAATTTTATCTCTCTACTGATTCTTCTGCCAACGCTCATGGGTTCATCCCAATAAAGCCAACTATATGGACTTCCATTAACATAAAGATTAGTTCCAGCTACTATTCTTCCAGAGAATTCAAATACCACTATGTCTCCTTGATCAGTTACTACTGATTCTAAACAGAAAGGTCCAATCATTCCTGGAGGTACCAATTCTTTTACCGTATTAACAAAATTTTCACCGTATTCGTATACGAGGGGTAAAAGACTTTCTCTAGCCACTGCAGGTATGTTACCTACTACAACTAAAGTAGGGTCTATCTTAATATCTGCTGGAAGTCTTCTTAGTCCATCAATATTCGTTTCATACCTAATATCGATACCCATAATTTCTAGTCTATTTAATATGATACTATTGAAAAATTGAAAATACATAGGAACACCTATTACATATTCTTGGATTATTACTTCATCTATGCTTCTTATCATTTTTTGTTCTAATAATTTATTTAAACCTTCTTTTGCTTCACTTTTATTTCTAGCTATAAAATAACCTTTTCCTCCCTTAGCACCTGGTAACTTAATTATAACTAATCTGTCTATATCTTCTGGATTTTCAAATTGTTCGGGGATTTTTATTTTTGCACTCTTTAATAAACTCATTTTCTTTTTCTGATTGGCTTCCCATTCGAACAGATTCCTATTTCCAAAAATTTTTGTTTTTATCTTATTTACTCTTTCGGGTCCAATATATTCTACTAAACTCCCGTGAGGGATAAGTATACCGTTATTTGCAAAGTCATTAATATAATCTACTGCCTCATCTTCATTTTTGTATCCATAAACTTCATCTATGAAAGTAAATTGTTTGTAGAATTTTACTCTCTTTTCTGGCGTTACTAAAGCTGTTTTAAACCCTTCTTTTTTTGCTCCATGTAATATTTGTAATGATGAATGACTTCCTATCGTAAGTATGTACATTAATAAAAAATCACATATACTACTTAATAAATAATTTCTCCCGTGGAAAATTCAGTTTGTGTATTAGACTGGAGATACGGAAGCAAAGAGATGAGAGAATTATTCCAAAGAGCTACAATTCTTAAAAGAATGGCTACAGTAGAAGTAGCGTTACTTTATGCTTTATCAAAGATAGGTTTAGTAAGAGAAGAGGATGTACTGGTTGTGCAAAAAAACATAGACAAAATAAATATAAGCAGAGTAGAAGAATTAGAGAAGAAATTAGGACATGATGTTATGGCATTAACTGTGCATTTAGCTGAATTATCTGGCGAATCTGGTAAATTTATTCATTTTGGTGCTACAAGTTATGACATAGTAGATACAGCTAATGTATTAATTTTTAGGGATGCCATAAATATAATAAAGAAAAAATTAAAAAATATAATAATAATATTAATGGAATATGCTGAAAAATACCAAGAACTTGTAATGGTAGGTAGAACACATGGGCAACACGCGTTACCAATAACGCTGGGTTTTAAATTTGCAAATTACGTTTATGAGTTTACTCGTTCGTTAGAGAG
The DNA here is from genome assembly GCF_000011205.1 of Sulfurisphaera tokodaii str. 7. Taxonomy (NCBI): domain Archaea; kingdom Thermoproteati; phylum Thermoproteota; class Thermoprotei; order Sulfolobales; family Sulfolobaceae; genus Sulfurisphaera; species Sulfurisphaera tokodaii. The sequence continues at coordinate 307,640 of NC_003106.2, read as the reverse complement.
GCTTAACGATACAAGCAAAAGATTACTTAAAATAAAAATGGCTGGGGCAGTAGGCACAATGGCAGGTTGGAAAGATAAAGGTTTAGAGATAGAAAAATATGTTTCAGAATACTTAGGATTACCTCCTCATGAAATCTCTACTCAGATAGCTCCTCGTGACGGATATACTGAGTTAGTCTCAGATCTTGCAATTTTAGCGTCTCAGCTTGACAGATTTGCCTTAGAAATAAGGGAGCTAATGAGACCTGAAATTTTAGAGTTAGCTGAAGGTTCTGCAGAATCAAGAGTAGGAAGTAGTACTATGCCTCATAAGGAGAATCCAGTAACTGCGGAAAAAATCAGTGGATTAGCCAAGGTATTGAGGGGCTTTGTAATATCTGAGCTAGAAAATATACCTTTATGGCATGAAAGAGATCTAACTAACAGCTCATCTGAAAGGATAATTCTTTCTCACTCTTTTCTTATAATGGATGAGATGTTAGAGAGTATGGAAGCTCTTTTAAGAAATCTAAGAGTTTACCCAGAAAATATGAGAAAGAACCTAGAACTCACTAAAGGTCTTATTATGGCTGAAAGCTTAATGATTAATCTTACATTAGCAAATGTTCCAAGGCATATAGCTCATGAACTTGTTATGAAAGTATCTAGAGAAGCAGAAAGAGAAGGGAAATCATTGCTTGAAGCTGCTTTAGACAATGAGGAAATAGTTAAAATACTAGGTAAGGAGAAAATAATAGAAGCATTAAATCCGTATAGCTATTTAGGAGAATACAAGAAATTAATAAGTAGAGCATTATCATATGCAAAGAATGTTATTGAACAGACGTAAAAATTTTATTTTGATACTCTAAATTATAATATGCCGCCGTAGCTCAGTCTGGTAGAGCGCCGGCCTCGTAAGGTTCCTAAGAAGGATCCAAGAAAGCCGGTGGTCCGGGGTTCAAGTCCCCGCGGCGGCTCTGTGATTACTATGAGTGAGCACGAAATTATAAAAAATATTATAGGGAAATATAGTTACGTAGAAGATGATGTATATGTAGATAAGGATAATAATATGTATAAAATTGATGGTTTTAAACTCGATTATACTTTCAATTTCATGGACTTTTATGACATAGGATGGAAAGCTGTTACTGCTGTAATGAGTGATATTTTTTCAAAAGGAGGAGTTCCAAAATTTATATTATCTTCTTTAGGGATAGATAAGAAATATGTATCACAGATAGAAGATATAGTAAGAGGAATTAAAGATGCTAGCGATTATTATGGTTCACAATATATAGGTGGTGATCTTAATTCTGCTTCTACTACTGGATGGATAGATATAGCTGGTGTAGGTAAGGCTATTTGTTACAAAGATGTAAAAAATATCCAAGAAAATGATATAGTTATAATAAGTAATTTTATAGGATACACATCTATTGTTTTTCTATCATATATCAATAATTGGAAAATAAAGCTTACTGAAACAGAAATAAATAAAGTTAGACACCCTATTATTAATAGAAGAATTAAGGATCTCTTTGAGAACTATTGCTCATCAATTAATTATTCAACTGATATAAGTGATGGTCTGATAGTATCTTTATATAACATTATTGAACGTTCTAAAAAAGGCATAGAATTACTAGATTTGCCTTTTTCGAAAAATGTTATTGAGAAAACTTATGAATATGGAATAAAGATCGATGATTTACTTAAATATGGTGGCGAAGAGTTTGAAACATTAATTGTCGTTAAGCATGACAATGCCTCAGAAATTATTGATTATATGGAATATCTAGGTTTTTCACCCAATATAATTGGAAGAGTAACTTCACGTGCTGTATTAGAATATAAAAAATCAATAATTAAAAAAACTGGTTGGGATAATTTTACAGGATGGTTTTAACCTAATTGATGGTATATACGGTGAAATTGTTTATATATATGCAATTCTTTATGTAGTAGATAGGTAAATATGGCACAGACTTCACAAGAGGAACCACAAGGCGGTTTTAGGCTATTACCAGCTCCTTCAAAGTTCGAAAACGGTGTTGTAAAATTCGGAGATAGAGAAATAAAAGTTGGAGGTCCATTGCCTAAACTGACTGAAAATGAGAAACTTGTCAGAGTTACAAGCTCCTTATGTCCAGTATGTTATAGATTATTGCCAGCAGTTATATTTGAAAAAGAAGATAAACTTTATATTAGAAAAATTTGCCCAGAACACGGAGAGTTTGAAGATCTATATTATGGAGATGTAGGCTTATACTATAAATTTGATTACTGGGAGTATGAGGGTAAAGGACCTAAAGTACCTTATGTTGATCTTAAGTCTCCTTGTCCATTTAACTGTGGATTATGTCCAATGCATCACCAGCACTCAGCACTAGTTAATTTAGTAATAACTAATAGGTGTGATTTATCTTGTTGGTATTGCTTCTTCTTTGCTGAAAAAGCAGGATACGTATTTGAACCTACCATAGAGCAAATAAAATTCATGGTAAACCAGCTAAAAAGACAAGATATAACACTAGTAATTCAAATAACTGGCGGAGAACCAACATTAAGAGAGGATCTAATTGAAATTGTTAGAGTATTAAGAGAAAGTGGAGTTAAGCATATTCAGTTAAATACATGGGGAGGAACTTTTGCAAAGATGTATTTTGAAGATCCAGAAAAAGCCATAAGATATGCTAGAGAGCTTAGAGAAGCTGGAGTTAATACTATATATATGAGTTTTGATGGTACTAATAGGAGGACGAATCCAAAGAATCATTGGGAGATTCCATATACTTTAGAAGTATTTAGAAAGGCTGGAATGACAAGTGTTGTACTTGTACCTACTGTTATAAAGACAGTTAATGATCAAGACCTAGGTAATATAGTTAAGTTTGCTGCATATAACTTAGATGTAGTTAGATCAGTAAACTTCCAACCTGTTAGTTTAACCGGGATGATGAAGAGAAACATGAGAAACAAATTTAGAATAACCATTCCAGAAGTACTTAAGAATATCGAGGAGCAAACGGATGGTGAAATTACAAGAGATAGCTGGTATCCAATAGGAACCTCTGTTGTATTCTCAAAACTTGTTGAAGCTTTAACTGGTAAAGAACAGTTTGAAATGGCTAATCATCCAAGCTGTGGAGCAGGAACATATGTCTATGTAGAATGGAGAAATGGAGAACCTCATTTTATTCCTATATCTAAATTTATTGATTTAGAAGGATTATTAGAATATCTAAAGGAGAAGACAGAAGAACTAAGAGAAGGAGGAAATAAATATTGGATAGGAATTAAGTTGCTATATAATCTCAGAAAGTTTATTGATAAGGAGAAGGGTCCAAAAGATTTCGATGTGTACAAGATGCTATATAATATTATAGTAAACCATAATTATGAGGCTCTAGGCGAATGGCATTATAGAACATTATTCTTAGGTACTATGCATTTCATGGACTTATATAACTATGATATTCAAAGAGTAATGAGATGTGATATTCATTATGTAACGCCAGATGGTAGGGTTATTCCATTCTGTACATATAATGTATTAAATGATTTATACAGAGATAAGATCTTAAAAGAATATCAAATTCCATTAGATAAATGGATTAAGATGCACGGAGAAGATAGTATTGGAGATGCAATGAAATACAAGAGAAATGCAACAAGACTTGAGCAAGGAGAAATATACCAGTTAACATACAAACCCTTCTTATAATCTCATATATCTTAAATGAATTTCTTTTTTACATTCACATATTTTACAATCTACAAGTTTAAGCTCTGGTGCTTCTATTCCTTTGAATCCTTCTCCATTTACTACTGAAACACCATTTCCGAAAATTTTAGGAGATATTGTTATCCTAATCTCATCAAAGCAATTATCCTTTATAAAATTCCATATAGTTCTTCCTCCTCCTTCAATTAGAATTCTTTTTACTCCTAAATTGTATAAGTCTTCTGCAATTATACAAGATGAAAGTTTTTCTAAAACTCTTATTTTTACTCCTTTTTTCTTTAATTCATTTGCTTTATCCTCATTCCTTAGATAAGCTTGGTAAGTAGTATAAATTATTGTATCAGGAGGTACACTAAATATATTTAGATTAGGATCAAAATTTAAGCTCTCACTTATTGTAACTCTAACAGGATTTCTTCCCTTAGCATACTTAACTAAAAGCTTAGGATTATCTATCCTTACAGTATTAGAACCAACCAATACAGCATCAACTTCAGTTCTTAAAATATGTAATCTCATTTTATCGTAAGGACAGCTTAGTTCACTATAATAGTCTTTTGAGGCAATTCTACCATCTATAGTAGTAGTACTGAATATTATAATATAGGGTCTCATTTTGAAATTTTCCCTTTAACACTTATTATAGGCACTAGGTCATGAAACCAAACCCTAAGCTCACATTTACTTCTTATGTTGCAGAGTAAACAGCAGTCTACGCAAACATTAATTTTTTTCACTCCACAGTATTTTGTTTCTGTAAATCTTCCGCATGAGTCACATCTTTCTTCGAAAACCAAAGCTCTTCTACCTTTTTACATTCATATGCGTTACATATATAATTTATCCTATTCATAATACCTGATATCTTGTTAACTCCACTAAAGATAATATTCTTATGTAGAACAAGAAGGGATCCTAAAGTAGGCGCTTTTGATTTAAATATGTAAATATCCTCTTCTATTTTCTTCGTAGTATCCTTAATTTCAAGATTTACTTTAGCTGGAGTATAGGATTTTTCTTTACCTATTCCCTTTCTAATGAGTATTGCATCCTCCTTACTTGCTACAATATATGGTATTTGTAGAAAAGATGAAATATAATTGGCTCCTCCAGAGACTTCCTCATAATGACTTGTTAATATTAGATAGTCTATTCCTTTATCGTATTTTGATAGTATTTCCTCAATTCCCTCTATTAATATACTAGAATCATTTCCATTACTACTATCGATTAGAATTACATGTTGATTGTTAGTAATAATTAAGTAACTGTTAAAATTTCCTTTTATTACGTATACATCTTTTAGAATTCTTGCTATCATAATACAAATAATGGTTTAATCGGTATCCCATTAATATGTTTACTCCATTCGTTACCGACGCTAGCTATTACTAAAACTCCAACTATATCTGCTCCAGCTTTTCTAATTAGTTTTGTTGCTGTAGTAATTGTTTTACCACTTCTAATTACATCATCAATAAGTAGTATTTTATCATTCTTTGAAATATAATCTTTTCTTAAAAAAATAGATGTTATAACACCATCTGCCTCCTTTAAACTTTCATCAATATAATCAATAAACATAGAATCTTTATGCTTTTTTATGATTATTAGAGGTTTAGCTAGAGCTTCAGCAGTTAATGTGGCAAAAGGAATCCCGTTAACAGCAACAGTAGCTATTTTAGTTATTTCTTTATTTTCGAAAAATCTATAATAATACATTTCAATTAATATCTTAAGTAAATTTGGATAAAATAGTAATCGTGAAGTATCAATATATCCGTCATCATGAATAATTATTTTATTAAGTAAGAATTTTACTAGGAAATCTCTTGATTTTAACTTGTCAAGTATCTCTTTTGCATGTACTTCACTTGGAATAGTAGAACCGTTAACGTATCTACATAATAAACTTTCTTGAATATTAAAGATTTTAGCAAGTTCTTTATAAGTGAAACTGTTTTTTAATTCTTTAAGTAAATCCACTACTGTTAATCTTAATCGTAAATCCTTGTCTTTTTGCATATTCAAATAAATATCACCATCTTCCTATTATTTTTGATGATCGAGGTTTTAAGTGCTGAGAAGTGATGAAAAACCCACGCTGTGATTATTTAATGCCTAGAATCTTCTTTATTAACTCGTTAGTTAATTGTGGATCAGCTCTTTTTCCAGTCTTTTTCATAACTTTACCAACTAGATAATTTATAACCTTAGGGTCATTCTTAGCCTTTTCAGCAGCATCTGGTTCTTCATTAATTACTTCTTTTATTACATTAATTAAGTAATCTTCATCTTTTATTGCAACAAGGCCTCTCTCTTTTATTATAGATGATGGCATTTTTCCTTCTAATACAATTTCAGGAAGAATTTCCTTAGCTATTTTTATTGTGATAACTCCATCATCAAGCAACTTTAATAATTCTACTAAATGCTGACTTCCAGCCTTGGATTGGGAAGGCCTTAGGTTTTTATCATTTAACCATCTTAAATAATCATTTATTAATAAATTGACTAATTTTTTATAATTACTATAATGTTTCGCAGTCTCTTCAAATAAATCAGCTAATGCTTTATCCATAACTAATACAGTTGCATCGTAATCTGAAATTCCATACTGAGTAACTAATCTTTTTATCCTTAAATCGGGTAATTCAGGTAAAGTCTTTCTTATTTCTTCTATGAGGTCCTGAGTTATTGGATATGGTGGTAAATCCGGATCTGGGAAATATCTGTAATCTTCTTCTGTTTCCTTTGTCCTAGTAGGTACTGTTACTTTTCTTTCAGAATCCCAATGCCTAGTTTCTCTTTTAACTGGTAAACCTTGTGCTATAGCAGCTTTTTGTCTAGCAATTTCATATTTTAACGCTTCTTCTACTTCTCTGGGCGAACCTATGTTCTTTATCTCAACTCTCTCTCCTCCTTCTACTGAGACATTAGCGTCTGCTCTCATAGCTCCTTCTAAATCACAATTACATACACCTAAGTGTTCTAATATAGATCTTAATTTCTCTAGAAATTCTCTCGCTTCTTTAGGTTCCGTCATATCAGGTTCCGTTACTATTTCAAGCAGTCCCATTCCAGATCTATTATAATCTAGTAACGTGTATTTGCTAGTTAGCATTGATCCCGTAGGATAGATTATCTTCGCAGGATCTTCTTCTATGTTTATTCTTCTTATTCTAACTGTTTTGCCTTCTCTTAATTTTAGATACCCACCTTTACTGATTGCAATGCTACCAGGTCCATCATATTGGGAGATTTGGTAGTTCTTTGCCATATCGGGGTAAAAATAGTGTTTTCTTACCATAATCAAAGAATTAGCTATTTCGGCATTGATGGCTAGAGCAACCATAATAGCTGCTTTTACAGCGTTTTCGTTTAATACTGGAATTGCGCCAGGCAAACCTAAGCATATGGGACATACGTTTGTATTAGGATCCTTCCCAGTATAATCACTAGGACAGGAGCAGAATAATTTAGTTTTCAATGATGTAAGATGAACGTGTACTTCTAGTCCTATTTTAACCATATTTATTGATGAAAGCATTTAAGGATAAAAATGTTTAACCAAATGCTCTATCTCCTGCATCACCTAATCCGGGCAAAATATATCCTCTATTATCTAATTCTGGATCTATAGATACTGTTATAATATTAACATCGGGATAAGATTCTAATATTCTTTTCAGACCATATTCGGATATTATTATAGATACAATAAAAATTCTCTTAGGCTTTTTGTCTTTTATTATATTTAACGCTTTGAGCATTGTACTCGCTGTAGCTATCATGGGATCTGCTATTATTACATTGTCTTTTATGTTTATTTCTGGTATTTTATTATAGAATATTTCAACTTCCATTTCCTTTGGATATCCTAAATTAACCTGTGTCTCCTTTCTACTAG